>JBILZC010000170.1:0-2526 GCA_044377415.1 Terrimicrobiaceae bacterium
GAATTTGAGCTCATACTTGATGCATCATGTCTAGCAGCTAGACAATAATCAAGCTAAAAAAATAGAAGCTCTGAAGGGATCACTAACTTTTTTGTCCTGCACCCCATCGGAGACGTTCGAGCAAAAAAATATTGTATCCAAATGCCCCGTGTCAGTAAGTCCCGGGACCCTAGGTCTGAAAGGCAACCTCAGATCAGTCAAAATCAACGGCACACCAAGTCCATCCGCTCCACCACGATGGCTCAGATAGGCCGTCTGGAAGGCTGGCTGGGTTTTTCAGGCCGGACTTTCATTTGCTGATGAATCGTCCGTTATTTTGCGGAAGCGCAGTGGCGGGATTCCATATACCGCAATGAATCTCTTGGTGAAATGACTCTGGTCGTAAAAGCCATACTCGAGGCCGATCTCTCCAATCGATTTCGTGGTGGCGAGCAGATCCTTTCGGGCCTGTCTGAGCCGCACCTGGAGATGGAAGGCGGAAGGCGTCATGCGGAAGAGTTTTTTGAACTTTCGCTCGAATTTGCTCGGGGACATTCCCTGCTTGGCAGCCAGTGCGGGAAGGTCGAATCGTTCGCGGCAGAAGCGCTCGATATGATCGATCGTTTTAGCGAACACATTCATCTCGCTGGATTGCACCGAGGTCTCCAAGAGATTTCTCGCGATGCCGGCCAAGCCCAGTATGCGCCCGTCGGCCGAAAGTAGCGGAAATTTCGTTGTCATGATCAAGGCGGTATTCGATTTGCCGAGAGGCATGGGCTCGATTTGATTTTCCAATTTCACGCCGGTCTCCACGACTTTCCGATCGTCGTGCATATACAATTGCGCGCGCTTTTTTGGGAAAAAATCCAAGTCGGTTTTGCCCAAAAGATCGTTCAGATCCGAAAGACCGCAGAGCTTGAGAAAGGCAGGGTTGGCGGCGATGAACCTCCCAGACTTGTCCTTCGCAAAAAACCATACATCGGGGAGGTAGGCGAAGGCCGTGGTTGCAGCTGCCAGCAGTGCTTTTAATTCGGAGGTGGGGGAGGGGGGCTTTGTTTTCAAGTGTCGAATAAATACAAAAAATAAACGATAAAATACAAGACACATTCACGGTGATGGATTAGAACTTTTCATCATCTACCCCCCCTTCGTTTCCGAACTCTCACGTACAAACCATGAATCAAGAGCAAACAACCGAATCAAAACTACCCTGCGATCTAGGCGCCACTTTGGGCGTTCTTCTTCTCCGAATCTGGCTTGCCCTGCGGGCGATTGTCGCTGGGCTCGAAAAATATGCGGGTACGACAGTTTCCGACAAATCCGTGATGATCGACGGGGCGGTGAATTCCTACGGCCTCACTGATGCCACGGCGACGAAAGTGTATGGTTTCGCCTATTATCACGGGGTGCCCAAAGCGCTGATGGAAAAATTTGCGTCCGAACCGCTCCTGCCCGAGCCGGCCTTGAAACTCTACGACGTCATTCTCGGGCCGTCCTTGATTCTCCTAGGGTTGGCCCTCCTTGTTGGTTTTGCTACCCGCTTCACGCTTTTCGCGATGGGGTTGCTCTACGCCAGCTTGACCTTCGGTCTGATCCTCATCAACGAAAACTCTGGCGTGGCCTGGCTGGGCATCCACATCACGGTGATCGCGCTCATGCTTTTTTACTCCAAATACAATAAATTCGAACTCACTAGCCGATGGAAAATCTGACCTCCTTGGATAATGCTGGCATGACCCGGCGAAGCTTCTTGCATAAAAGCGTGCTCGCCGGTGCGGGACTCGTGCTTGGCGCACCCTCGATCCTCAAAGCGGTCGGCGGCGCCGAGGCCCCGTCGAACATGATTAACGTGGGCTTCATCGGCTGCGGCAAACAGCACGAAGTCGTTTTCAATGCGATGGTGAACATTCCCGGCCTTCGCTACACCGCCGTTTGCGACATCATGAAGGACCGCGTGGGCGCTGCCTATGGCCGCATCCGCTCCCGCTTCGGCTACGACCCGAAACGCTACATTGACGCCGCCGACATGCTCGAGAAGGAGAAGGATCTCGACGCCGTGATCGTGACAACCCCGGATTTCTGGCACGCCCCGCACACGGTCATGTCCTTGCAAGCTGGCAAGCATGTCTATTGCGAGAAAATGATGTCCAATAGCATCGAGGGCGCGCGTTCGATGGTGAAGGCGATGGATGAAACCGGCAAGCTATGCCAGATCGGCCACCAGCGCCGCAGCAACCCCCGCTACATTTACACGCTCAAGGAACTCATCCAACGCCACAAAATCTGCGGTCGTATCATCAATGCCAACGCGCACTGGAACCGCGCGGTCAGCTCCTCCCGCGATATCACAGTTCCTGCTAAAATTCTTCCCAACAAGGAAACGCTTCTCAAATACGGTTACGGCCGGCCCAATGAGAATTTGTCGGATGAGGAACTCCAGCGCCGCTTTCTCAACTGGCGCCTTTACAAAGACCTCTCTGGCGGGCCGATCTCCGACCTCGGTGCTCACCAGATCGACATCTTCAACTGGTTCTTCGGCGGTCCGCC
>JBILZC010000036.1:0-22095 GCA_044377415.1 Terrimicrobiaceae bacterium
CCCACATCTTCTCAAACGAACTCCCCGACGCCTTCCCCTGCCGCATTTTTCAGAAAACCGAGGCTGGGTGGATGGAACTGCATCTCCGCATCGCCGAAGGGAAAATCTCCGAGCAACTCATCCCCTCCACCCTGCCAGAATCGAGCATTTTCGAGCATCCCCACCCGATCGGCCAGCGCGTTGAGATCCACGAAAGCTATCGCCGGTGGCTGGAATCTTGGGGCCAGGGGTGGATATCGGGAGCCATCCTCACGATGGATTACGGTGACCTTTCGAAGACACTTTATCATCGGCGACCAGCAGGCTCACTACGTGGATACGCCGTCCAGCAACGCCTCGCCGGAATCGAGGCTTTTCAAAACCCCGGGTTCTGCGACATCACTGCCGACGTGAATTTCTCGGATCTCGAAAAATGGGGAACCGATCTCGGATGGAAAACGGAATCCCACTTCACCCTTACCGACTTTTTTAACCAACAAGGTGCCACTGGATCGCTTCCAATGGCATTTCGCGAGGCAGGCGAGGCCTTTCGCGCGCTCATTCAACGTCGTTCCAATAAATAAACATTACATCAGTGCTTTTTTTTGTCTTTTGAGTTGCCTGAGATCGCCGGTGTGTTATCAAATCCACCCTCCGCAACTCATGGGGTTTCCGACTACCAAACTGTCAGGCAAACCTCCACAGCTGCAGAAAACCATTTTTTGACGAAGATCCATGCTTTCCATTAATCTCATCGCGTCCGTCCTGTCGCTCAATGCTCCGTCCATTTTTCCGGACGAGAAGGGCGTTCCCTTTCTTGACTGGTTGTCCAATTCCGTGTTCGTGAGCTTCGCTGTTGCGGCATTCATCATTTGGTTCACCCGCAAGGCCACCAAAAACATGACGGTGATCCCCGGATCCTCGCAGAACTTTTTCGAGGCAGTGGTGCAAGGTCTCTACGACTTGGTCGAGAGCATCGTCGGCACGCACATGGTGGCTCGCGTTTTCTCCATGTTGGCGACCCTCTTCATCTTCATTATTGTCTCAAACTGGTTTGCTCTTCTTCCCGGAGTGGGTTCGATCGGTTGGGGGCATGGCGGCGAGGGAATGCTCTACGTTCCCGAGATAACCACACCCATCCTACGTCCCACCACGGCCGACCTCAACATGACCTTGGCGATGTCCACTGTGTTCATGATTTTCTGGCTCTACTGGTCCCTCACCGAAGTCGGTGTCAAAAATTTCCTCAGCCACATTTTCGGAGTCAAAGGCGGCTTGACTGGCATCATGGCCCTCATTCTCATCCCGGTTTTCCTCTTTGTCGGTGTGATCGAGGTTGTCTCGATGGCCTTCCGACCCGTCTCCCTCTCGCTTCGTCTCTATGGTAACGTTTTTGCCGGCGAAAACCTGCTGTCGACCATGATCACCCTGGGCAACCAGCTCCAGCTTCCATCCTGGGTGAGTTACATCATGTCCGTAACCATTCCCCTGCCCTTCTACTTTTTGGAGATTCTCGTCGGCCTCCTCCAGGCCGCCGTATTCATGCTCCTTTGCTCCGTTTACATCCAACTTTCGACTGCCCACGAGGAAGGCGAAGGTCACTAAAACCCTTTTTTCGTCGGGACCGTGGCAAGACTGCGGGCGGCGAAGAAAAACACACTAAGAAAAATACAAATGATACCACAACTCATCGCAGAAGCCGCGGCAACAGCCGGCGGAATCACTGGTAGCTTCACACTCGCCGTAGCGGGTGCAGGAGCCGCTCTGGGCATTGGAATGATCGGTGCAAAAGCCGTAGAGGCTGTTGGCCGTAATCCCGGTGCTTCCGGAAAAGTGCTCACATTGAGCATCATCGGAATGGCTCTCTCCGAGGCCATCGCGATTTACGCTCTCATCCTCGCCTTCGGAGGACGCTAATTCAGCAACCGGAAGCGCGCGGATCCTCCGTTGCGCTTCCGGTCCCATTTTCTTTCACAAAAGCTCACATCACTCTTCATGGATACCGTAACTCAACTTTTCACGCAATTTGGCGTTAATTGGCCGAAATTTCTCGCCCAAGTCATCCTATTTCTTATCGTCTACATGATCCTCAAAAAGTTCGCTTTTGCACCAGTGATCGCCATTTTTGAAGAGCGTCGGCGCACCATCGAGGAAGGACAAGCGAACGCGGCCAAAATCAAAAAGCAACTCGCGGAGTCCGAGATCCGCTGCCAAGAAATCCTTCGTAAAGCCAATGCCGATGCCCAACGCATTATCGAAGAAGGCCGCCTCGCCAGCGACTCCCAATCCCAAAAACATATCCAACAGGCCGTCCGTGATGCTGAAGGCATTCTTGTCAAAGCCCGTGAGACAGTGGAACTCGATCAGGCCCGCATGGTCGCCGAAGTGAAAAAAGAAATGGTCAACTTAGTTGTGAATACCACATCGAAAGTTGTCGGCAAGATCCTCACCCCTGCTGATCAAGAACGCCTCGCCAACGAGACGACCAATCAACTCGCCGCTTAATATCCCAACATGAAACTGAGCCGGGAAGCACGCCGCCAATCCAAAGATCTCTTCGAGATGGCCCATGTCGATGGTCGCCTCGACGAGAATCGTTTGAGAACCATCTTTGACGAAATCGCCGCCAAAAAACCCAGAAACTACATTCAGATGTTGAAGTTTCTCGTCCGATTGGTGCGCTTGGAAGTGTCCAAGTATCATGCCAAAATTCAAAGTGCTTCCCCTCTCACTGAAATCAAGGCCCGCGAGATCCAAGCCAGTCTCACAGAAAAATTCGGCCGCATCACAGCAGAATTCCATCACACCCCCGATCTCATCGGCGGACTACGCATTCAACTCGGCAGCAATGTCTGGGACGGCAGCATCAAATCCCGTCTCGAAGCAATCAAACAATCCTAATTCCTAAGACTCATGAGCAACATCGTCCTCGAACTCGAATCGAAAATCAGCGCCATCAAAAGCAACTCGGCCAAACAAACCAATGTCGGCACCGTCCGTGAAATCGGTGACGGTATCGCCCGCATCGAAGGCCTGAGTGACGCCAAACTGAATGAGATGCTGGAATTCCCAGGCGGAATCATCGGCCTTGCCCTCAACTTGGAAGAAACCGAAGTGGGCGCAATCATCCTCGGCGATTTCACAAAAATCCGCGAAGGCGACGAAGTCAAAACCACTGGTCGCCTCCTGCAGGTTCCCGTCGGTAAAGGACTCCTCGGCCGCGTAACCGATTCCCTCGGTCGTCCGATTGATGGCAAGGGGCCCATCGCCGCTACCACCAACTACCCAGTAGAAAAAATCGCTCCTGGCATTATTAAACGCCGCAGCGTCAGCCAACCCGTACAAACCGGAATCATGAGCATCGACGCAATGATTCCTGTGGGTCGCGGTCAACGCGAACTCATCATTGGCGACCGTGCGACCGGCAAAACAACGATCGCGTTGGACACGATGATCAACCAAGCGAAAATCAACCGCGCTGCTGAAGAAAGTGGCGACCCGAATTTCCGCCCAATTTACTCGATCTACGTCGCTGTAGGCCAAAAGAACGCGAACATCGCCCGCGTGGTGACCGCCCTCGAAAAGAACGACGCTCTCAAATACACAATCATTGTCGCCGCGACGGCTTCAGATTCCGCCGCCGACCAATACATCGCCCCCTTCTCTGGCGCAGCCATGGGTGAATGGTTCATGGATAATGGCATGGATGCCCTTATCGTATTTGACGATCTCACGAAGCACGCGTTTGCCTATCGCCAAATCTCGCTCTTGCTCAAGCGCCCCTCGGGCCGCGAAGCTTATCCTGGCGACGTGTTCTATCTCCACAGCCGCTTGCTCGAGCGCTCCGCTCGTCTTGCTGAAGATTGTGGCAACGGCTCGCTCACGGCCCTGCCGATCATTGAGACCCAAGCCGGCGACGTGTCCGCCTACATTCCCACGAACGTGATCTCCATCACCGACGGTCAGATTTACCTGGAAACCGATTTGTTCTACCAAGGCATCCGTCCCGCCATCTCGGTGGGTCTCTCGGTATCCCGCGTGGGTTCCGCCGCTCAAATCAAGGCCATGAAGCAAGTTGCCGGCAAGATCAAGGGTGACCTTGCTCAATACCGCGAGTTGGCTGCATTCTCCCAGTTTGGATCCGACCTCGATGCCCGCACGAAATCCACACTCGAGCGTGGTGCCCGTATCGTGGAGCTTTTTAAGCAAGCCCAATATAGCCCCATTGCCGTCGAGATGCAGGCTACCGTCCTCTGGGCTATGCAAAAAGGTCTCTTTGATCCGATCGCTGTCGATAAGGTCAAAGAAACCCAAAACAAATTCGTGGAATTCATTTCCACCCGCAAGTCCAGCATCCTTGAAAAACTTGGCAAGAAACGCCAGTTCGATGAGGAAGTGGAAAAAGAACTCACCGCCGCACTCGAGGACTTCAAGGCCTTTAATCGTTGATCTACCATGGCCAACCTTAGAGAGATTCGCCGACGCATCAAGTCGGTCAAAAACACCTCGCAGATCACCAAAGCCATGCAAATGGTGGCGGCCTCCAAAATGCGCAAAGCCCAACAGGCAGCGCTCAGTGGACGCGACTACGCGATGCTTCTCAATCGTGTGATCGTTTCGCTTCGCGATAACATTGATCCTACCACCCACCCACTCCTCGAACAGCGGGAAGTGAAGAACGAACTGGTCATTCTCATGACCAGCGACAAGGGCCTCTGCGGCGGTCTTAACACCAACGTCCTCCGCGAGGTGGGTACGTTTAACGCCAAGACGACGCAATTTGTAGCCATTGGCCGCAAAGGGGTTCAGTTCCTTGCCCGCACTGGCCGCAACATGATCGCGGATTTCCCCTTGGAAGAACGCCCGACGTTTGCGAGGTCCAAACAGATCTCCCGATTCTGCCGCGAGAAATTCCTCGATGGCAGTGTGGATAAGGTCACTATCCTCTTCCCACGCTTCGTCAACACGCTATCCCAAGTGCCAGTCGCACTTCCGATTCTGCCACTCACCTGTCTCGAGGAAGTCGGTATCAAAAGCAACTACGAGCCATCCGAACCCATCGAAAGCGGTATCGAGTTTGAACCCTCTCCCGCAGCTGTTTTGGATGCGATCCTCCCTTCCTACATCCATTACATTGTCTACCAAGCCCAACTCACCTCACGCGCGTCGGAGCAAAGTGCGCGCATGGTCGCGATGAAGAGCGCAACCGACAACGCCAAGAATTTGGTCAAGGATCTCACTCTCGAATACAACACGGCCCGTCAGGCCAGTATTACGAACGAGATTCTTGAGATTTCCACGGCTCAACTCGCCCTCGGCTAGTCGTCTGGGAAAGTCTGTTTCTTGAAAGGAATGCCGTTGAAAAACGGCATTCTTTTTTGTTTCCGACTGAATTCACTCAGAAACCGATTGCCGCGCGTTAAATTTCGCTCGTGGGCTCGATATGGACTGTGACATCGCTGAGGTGGTGCCCTCCAGCCATGAGAGCGTCTTTCACCAGATGGGAGATGTAGTGACCGCTGGCTACGCTCATGTCCCCTAATACTCGCACATGAAGATCGGCGATCAAAGTGAGTCCACTTTTACGCACTCGGCACTTTTCCACACTCACCACCCCCTCAACAGCTCGAGCGGATTGAAGGATTTTATCAATCACCGCCCGGGGAGCTTGCTCATCCATCAATTCACCGAGTGAACCTTTGAGCATGAGAATGCCATTCCAAGCGATGATGCCGCAGGAAAAAAGGGCAGCCCAGTCGTCAGCGCTCACAAAGGCCGCTCCACCGATAAAACAAACCAATATCCCCGCAGCGGCGGAAAGAGAAGTGAGGGCATCCGACCTGTGATGCCAAGCATCAGCCTCAAGGGCGCGGCTTTTCACCTCACGACTCCTCGCATGAGAGACGCGAAAGAGGGCCTCCTTGACGATCACCACAAATAAAAGGATACCGAGAGTATAACCGGCCGGCACAGGACGATCGGCTGCTCCATAGAGTATCTCCTTGAGACTATTCATGGCCACTGCCACACCAGCTCCCAGCAAAACAAGGGCACCGGCAACGCCAGCGAGGGATTCCACTTTACCATGCCCATAAGGATGGGTTTCGTCCGGAGGACGCTCCGCGTATTTCAGCGCGAGCCAAATCATCGTCGAGCTGAAAACATCCAACGTCGACTCCACCCCGTCTGCGATGAGTGCGTCCGCATGGCCGAACCATCCCGCAGTTATCTTAATGGTGGCTAGGAGGGCATTAAGAAAAATGCCCGCCAAGAGAATCCTCCTTCCACTCCGTGCGCGATCTGCCAGCGTATTCAATTTCGGATAACGCTGTTGATCGCGGCCCGATAAGAGCACTACTTGTCAGCTCCCGGACCAACCGTCCGTTCCCCGATCAAAAACTCCTGCAAGTCCCCGATAATACGAAGCGTGGTGTCTTGTGTTTTTTCTGCGGTTTGTGTGGCAAGGTCGGAAACTTTGCCAACCAGACCACCTACCTTCTTAGTGTCAGTGTCACTTGTTACGCCTTCGGCCAACTGCATCGGAACAGCAAGAACACCGGTATCGGCAGAAATCCCCATGGTTCCAACCAGACCGCCTAGGCTATCGTAGAGCTTGACCGTCCAAACGGGCGATAGGGAGTTGGCGGGGACTTGCAAGGTGTAATCCAGCCAATGAAAACTCACACGGGTGGCAACAGCCTCTGCTTGCACGGCCTGAAAGAGGGCCGGCGCATCAACGAGCAACTTCGAACTGTCGATCACCGGAGAATTGGCAACCTCGGTGAATCCACGCAAGGGAGTCCGCTCAGCTGTGATGAGTCCATTCGAGATACCGACCTCACGGACGCCGCCACGGGCCGTCGGATCGGCAAGTAACATCGACCATTCGTTAGGAAAGGGGTCGCCTTTTTCACCCTTGATCTCAACAAGCCGCGCATCCTTGGCATAGGGTTGGGATTGGATTGTTTGAAATGCCAAAATCACAGACCCCGCCGCGCCCGCAAAGACGCTAGTCGGAAGGCCTGACACTAAAAAGATGGCCACACAGCCGCTGAGGAGGGGGTGTTTATTGAACATATTCATATCCATCTAAGGCAAAATCGCAAAAATCTCAAGCGTGGACACGATATCCACGCTTCCGATTGAAGGGCCGCCACCGATATCTGCTATCCAGCTGTCGTCTCAGTAGGCGCTTCCTCTTGCTTGGAATGGGTAATCACAAAACCAAGCTTCTCACCATCCTTCTGGACGGCAACGGTATCACCTGGCTTGATGTGTCCACGGAGAACCTCTTCGGCCATGGGGTCCTCGATGTAACGCTCGACCGCGCGACGCATCGGACGGGCACCGTAAGTGGGATCGTAGCCCTTCGTGATGAGAAATTCCATCGCGGTGGTATCCAACGTGAGGTGGATGTCCTTGAGTTTGACGCGCTCGATGACCTTCTTCATTTCGAGTTCCACGATTTTGACGAGGTCGTCTTTTTTGAGTGTGTGGAAGACGATGAGGTCGTCGAGACGGTTCAGGAACTCGGGCTTGAAGACACGCTTGGATTCCTCGAGGATTTTATCGCGCATGACATCGTAGTTCTCGGAGTGGGCGGGAGCGCCGAAACCGAGCGAGGTTTGCTTCTTAATCAATTCCGCTCCGACATTCGAAGTCATGATGATGATTGTATTTCGGAAATCGATTTTGCGACCGAGCGAATCTGTGATTTTCCCTTCCTCAAGGATTTGAAGAAGAAGGTGCATGACGTCGGGGTGCGCCTTTTCGATCTCATCAAAAAGGACGACCGAGTAAGGCTTGCGACGAACCGCTTCGCTCAACTGACCGCCCTCTTCGTAGCCGATATACCCGGGAGGCGAACCAATGAGGCGGGATGCGGTGAACTTCTCCATGTATTCGCTCATATCGATCTGGATCAGCGAATCAGCCGTCCCGAACATGAACTCCGCGAGAGTGCGGGCGAGGAAGGTTTTTCCAACACCTGTCGGCCCAAGGAAAATGAAGGATCCGATGGGGCGCTTGGGGTCCTTGAGATCGGCTCGAGAGCGGCGAAGGGCCTTGCTGATCGCAATGACGGCTTCGTTTTGCCCAATCACCTTGGTCTCAAGTTCGCTCTCCATAGCCAAGAGCTTCGCTGTCTCTTGTTGCTCGATGCGGGAGAGTGGCACGCCGGTCCACTTGGATAGGACATGCATGATCTCTTCGGCGCTGACGATGACTTCCTTCTCCTCTTTATTGGTGCGCCATGTGGCGAGCACGCCATCAAGTTTATCCTTGGCTTGCTTCTCCGAATCTCGGAGGGCAGCGGCTTTCTCAAAATCCTGGGATTTGATAGCAGCTTCCTTCTCCAGACGAATGGTCTCGATTTCAGCCTCGATCACCTTGATATCCGGCGGGCGTGTCATGGCACCGATGCGGGCACGTGAGCCAGCCTCATCCATCAAATCGATCGCCTTGTCGGGCAGGAATCGACCAGTGAGGTAGCGGTCAGAGAGTTTCGCCGCAGCTTCAAGTGCTTCATCGAGGAATCGGGCCTTGTGATGGGCTTCGTATTTCGGACGGACCCCCATGAGAATCTGGATCGTTTGATCAACACTTGGGGCCTCGACTTTCACTTGCTGGAAACGGCGCTCCAAGGCGGCATCCTTCTCGATGTATTTACGATACTCGTTGAGGGTTGTGGCACCAATGCACTGTAACTCGCCGCGACTGAGGGCGGGCTTGATGATATTCGAGGCGTCCATGGCTCCCTCGGCGGAACCCGCACCTACGATGGTGTGAAGCTCATCAATGAAAAGGATCACATTTTTGTTGCGACGAATCTCGTCCATCACAGCCTTGATGCGCTCTTCAAACTGACCTCGATACTTGGTTCCCGCGACCATAAGAGCCAGGTCGAGCGTGATGACCTTTTTTTCATGGAGAAGCTCAGGGACATTGCCGGAAACGATTTCTTGAGCGAGGCCCTCGGCAATCGCTGTTTTGCCCACACCGGCTTCACCTATGAGAACAGGGTTGTTCTTTGTGCGGCGGCAGAGGATTTGAATAATGCGCTCGATCTCGTCCGCTCGGCCGATGACGGGGTCTAGTTCGCCTTTGCGAGCCTGCTCGGTGAGGTCGCGGCCAAAGGATTTGAGTGCGGGCGTTTTCCCCTCGCGGCGGCTTGATGGAGCTCCATCCGCTGGCAGGGTATCGCCCTCTTCATCAGGCGCAAAATTAGGATCCAGTTCACGAAGGATCTCGTTGCGGGTCCGCTCAATGTCGACTTCCAAGGTTTTAAGAACTTTGGCCGCAACTCCCTCGCCTTCGCGCAAAAGACCTAAAAGAACGTGCTCGGTGCCCACGTAGGAATGCTGAAGGCTTTTGGCTTCCTTGCCGGCAAGGGCGAGAACTTTTTTCACTCGAGGAGTGTAAGGAATATTCCCAACCATCTTCGTCTCTGGGCCGGAGCCGACCTGCTTTTCGACCTCCATGCGAACGGTCTCGAGGTCGAGGCCCATCTTTTGGAGAACATTAACAGCCACACCTTGGCCGAGTTTGATGAGGCCGAGAAGAAGATGCTCGGTTCCCACGTAGTTGTGGTTGAACCTATCAGCTTCTTTGCGGGCCAGAGCGAGCACTTGCTGTGCCCGTGGAGTGAAGTTGTTCATCATTTTTTTTCGTTGGTGGCAGAGGTTGGAATTTTGAGTCGGTCGATATCTGGCTGCGGAACCTGCAGCAACTTCGCGCGGATTATCGTAGCGCGCAAGGCGTCCCTTTCTTCGGAGGACATCTTTTGCGTTTGAGCCCCTTTTTGCAAGTGGGCCGGTTGAGTTTCTATGAAAAGCTCGTCAATCGGAAAGCGATGAGCGTCAGGAAAAACGCAAAGATCAATTCCCAGCTTGATGATCGAGAGGAGATTCAAAGCTTCCTTCGAGCTCATCGAATAGGCCTGGGAAAGCAGTCCGTATGCGCGTCCGACTTGATCGTGGAGAGTGATGGACTTGCGCTGGGCCAGAAGAGCGCGGGCATTTTGCTCGTGCTCGATGATCTGCTCGATCACTCGGTTCAACCTGCCAATGATTTCTTCTTCCGCCTCACCCAATGTCGTTTGGTTGGAAACTTGGAAAAGGTTGCCCATGGCCTCGGTCCCCTCCCCATGCAATCCGCGAACAGCTAGGCCGATTTTATTGACGGAATTGATGATTTTATTGATTTGGTCGCTCATCACCAACCCGGGAAGGTGAAGCATGGCGGAGGCACGCATCCCCGTGCCCACATTCGATGGGCAGGCTGTGAGATAGCCTAGACGGGAGTCAAATGCAAAGTCCAACACCTCCTCTAACTCGCTATCCACGTGGTTGATCATTTCGTAAACCTTATCCAACTGGAGCCCGCAGCAGATCGCTTGCATCCGAAGGTGGTCCTCCTCATTGATCATGACGCTCAAGGACTGCGGCGCATTCATCACCACGGCGCTACCGACGCCCTTGGCAGCGTGCTCGCGACTGATCAAATGCCGTTCGACGAGCACCTGCTTTTCCAAAGAGGAAAGGGTCTCGAGATTCTCGGCGTAGGATTCCGCCATCTCAGGCAAATGCTCGACGGCGTCCTTGACCAACTTAACAACCTCGAGACGTTCCGCTTTTTTGGCCCATCCCGGAAAGGGTTTTTTGCTCAAATTTCGAGCGAGGCGAACGCGACTACTGACGACGATCTGGCGGTTGGGACCATCACCCGAGAGCCACTCACCGCTGTTTGCAATGATGCGTGAGAACTTCATTTGGGCAACTCGGTTTCCACTTGTTTGATTTGGTCGCGGAGGTTGGCGGCGAGTTCGAATTCCTCGGACTCGATCGCTTTGCTGAGGTTGGCTTGGAGGGATTTGATCTTCTCCCCATGCACCCTTGCGGCGCGGTAGGCGACAGGAGCCTTCCCTGTGTGAGAGGTGCCTTTGTGCATATTTTTGAGCATCGGCTCAATGCCTTCAGCGAAGACCTCGTAGCAGTGACTACAGCCGAGGCGTCCGGTTTTCTTGAAATCCGCTTGAGTGAATCCACAGACCCCGCACTTGAGAGAGGCGGGAGATTTCTCAATTTCCTGCGACGCGCCGATGCCGAGAAGAAGATCCGCCAGAGCGAACCCAGTCGGGTCGTTGACCCCCTTTTCCTTCGAGCAAGCCTCGCAAAGATTCACTTTTTGCATTTTCCCATCGACGATTTGCGTGAGAAAAACTGTGGCTTCCTTCGACTGGCAGACATCGCATTGCATATTCTTATTTATAAATCGGCTCGCCGCTGGTTGCTGTCAACTCGCGGAACCGCTCGATGAGCTTGCGCGTGAGCGGGCCCGGTGTGCCGGAACCGATCTCGCGCGTATCCAGCTTCACCGCAGGGATGATCTCGGCAGCCGTCCCAGTGAGGAAACACTCGTCGGCGGTGAAAATATCGTAGCGGGTCATATTGGGCTCAAGGATGGTGATCCCAAGCTCGGCGGCCATTTCAAAAACGACATTGCGGGTCACTCCCGAAAGCGCTCCGGAAGAAATCGGCGGCGTGTAAATAACACCTTTTTTGACCGTGAAAATATTATCACCCGTGCACTCGGAGACGAACCCCTGCTCATTGAGCATGAGGCCCTCGCCGGCACCAGCTTGCTGGGCTTCGATTTTGGCCATGACATTGTTGAGGTAGTTGAGGGACTTGACCATCGGGCTTAGGGCCCCATGGGGAATGCGACGGGTCGCACAGGTCACGACCTCCAATCCTTTTTCATACTTCTCCTCCGAGTAGAGTGTGATCTTGGAGACAATAATGAAAACAGTGGCCTTGGGGCAAAGGTTGGGGTTCAACCCCAGATCGCCGCATCCACGTGTCACCACCAAACGCACATAGCCATCACGGAGCTCGTTGAGGCGGATCGTTTCTAGGAGCGCCTCGGTGAGAGCCTCTTTTGCGAGGCCGACTTTCAGGCAAATCGCATGGGCCGAATCATAAAGCCGATCAATGTGCTCATGGAGACGGAAGACCCGCCCGTTGTAAAAACGAATGCCCTCAAACACGCCGTCGCCATAAAGCAGGCCATGGTCAAAAACAGATATTTTTGCGTTCTCCTTTTCGTAAAATTCGCCGTCGATATAAATCTTCATTGGGTGCAGTGGGAGCGCAGGATTTTAATATGCGCCAAGTTTATGATTTTACGGAGATCGGCGCCAGATCACAAGCCACTAAAAAGAGGATTTTTGCGTCAACTCAAGCACCTCGCCGGCAAGGTAAAGCGATCCTGTCACCAGCACAGGACGGGAACCGGACAGCGCCAAGTCCATAGCGGTGCGCAGATCTGCAGCCAGCGTGGAGGGAGCGAGAGCAAAGCTGGAGAAGCTTTCTACAGAGGCCGAGCGATCATTTCGGACGGGCACAAAAACAAAATCCGAGGCGATCCCGGACAGCACTTCCAACATACCCGCGTATTCCTTGTCCTGCAGCGCCCCAAATACAACCGTGGCCCGCTCCTCTTGAAAAACCTCCCTCCACGTCTCCACAAGAGCACGCGCAGAATGGAGATTGTGGGCCCCATCCAGCACCAACCGTTCGCTCAGAAACTGAAAGCGCGCAGGCCAACTCACGCTCGCGAGGGCATCCGAAATGCATTCACTCGCACACGCTATGCCTGCCGCCTTCACAGCCGCGACGGCAAGGGCCGCATTCCACCTTTGATGCGATCCCGCCAAGGCGACAGCCTCGGCCCATGGCTCACTCACAAATTCGAGCACAGATCCGACATCAAGCGCCTTTGACGCAAGCACAGAAGCGGCTTCTGGATCCTGCAGCGAGGAAACCACAGGCACGCCGCTTTTGATGATCCCGGCCTTTTCTCCGGCAATCTCTGGGAGAGTGTCACCGAGCCATGACATGTGATCCATCGCGATCGGGGTGACGACCGAAACGAGCGGGGTCACCGCATTCGTGGAGTCCAATCGCCCGCCCATTCCCGTCTCGAGCACAACAAAATCACACCCCTGGGCGGCAAAGTGATCCAGCGCCAGTATGGTGGCTATTTCAAAAAAAGTGGGGCCATTTTCCCATTCCTCGATCGCACCCTTGATCCGCGATAACCCATCCGCAGCGACCGACCGCGAAATCATTTTCCCATCGACACGAATCCTCTCGCGAAAGTCCATGAGATGCGGCGAAGTGAAGAGCCCAACCTTGTAGCCGGAACGCCGCAAAATGGCATCCAACATCGCGCACACCGATCCCTTGCCATTCGTTCCGGCAACATGCAGGAAGCGGAGACTTTTGTCCGGACGACCCAACGCATCCAAAAGCCGATGGGTTTTTTCCAAGCCGAACTTGATGTTCGTTTCCCGTGTGGAGTAAATCCACGCGAGGCCATCGTCCCAGGTCACTTTTGCGCGAGATATCCGAGGATGTTCCCGAGCGTATCGCGCATCTTGTCGCGACTCACAATCAAGTCGACGAGCCCGTGCTTTTCCAAAAATTCCGCCGTCTGGAAATCTGATGGCAACGTCTGGTGGGTCGTTTCACGGATCACGCGGGGACCCGCAAATCCAATCATCGCCTTGGGTTCGGCGATGATGATGTCGCCGAGCGAAGCGTAGCTGGCCATCACGCCAGCCGTGGTGGGATTCGTGAGAATGGTGATGTAAGGAAGATTGGCTTGGGCATGGAGGGCCAGAGCGCCGCTGGTCTTGGCCATTTGCATGAGGCTCAACATTCCCTCATACATGCGAGCTCCGCCCGAGGCGCAAACGAGAATGACAGGCATCTTGTTCTTGGTGGAATGCTCGATAATGCGGGTCACCTTTTCCCCAACGACAGATCCCATCGTGGCTGCGAGAAAGTTGAAGTCCATTACCCCAAGCCCGACCCGATGATCATGGATTCGTCCTTCACCAGTGATAATCGCATCCACCAAGCCCGTCTTTTGTTTGTAACTTTGAAGCCGGTCGGCATAGGTCGTCACGCCCTTGAAACCCAAAGGATCGACTGAGGACATCTTCGCGTCCATCTCCACAAAGGTGTCTGCGTCAACTAGGCTATCAATGCGATCGCTAGACCCAAAATTCATGTGATGGTCGCACTTCGGACAAACCTGCAAATTCTCGGATAGAGCGAGATTGTGAATCACCTCACCGCAAGCAGAACATTTTGTCCAGAGACCCGTCGGCATTTCGCGGGTTTTGCCACCAAGTGAACGGAGAATAGGTTTTTTAAAAATCGCCATGGTTTTATAATTTGGTTTTTTCTATCCACGGGCGACGGTGAGCGCCCGCACGCTGGAGGCCCCCCGCTCGAGAAGGACGGCTGCACAGGCATCAAGTGTCGATCCCGTCGTGAGCACGTCATCCACCAGTAGGAGGTTTTTATTTGTTACGTTGGCATTCTTGACCACTGAAAACGCATTCCGCAAGTTTTGCCTTCGATTCCTGCGATCAAGGGCGGTTTGTGTGGTCGTATATCGATGGCGCGCGAGGGCGTCCAGAACGGGAATCCCAGCGATGCGGGAGAGATTTTCGGCGATTACCCCAGCCTGATTGTATTCCCTCTCTCGCAGACGCTTGGGATGCAGAGGAACAGGCACAATAGCGTCAAATTCTTCGTCAACCAAACGTGGATCATCGAGCCCCTCGGCAGCAATTTCGGCCAACACTCGCGCTAGCCAGATTTCCTTGCCGTATTTGATGCGATGGATGAGATCGCGTATGACCGATCGGCTTCGAACGACGGCTACCGCGCACTCAAAGTAAAACGCCTCACCGCGACAATTCGGACAGGTGAATTCGCCTGTGGCACAATCATACGGCTGGGAGCAGAACTCACAGCGAGGAGCCTTGATCCGCTCGATGAGGGCCTCGCAATCACTGCAAAAATCCACTCCCACCTCCAAGCGCTTTTTGCAATGAGCGCAATGGGGCGGAAAAAAAAGCGTGGCCAGTGGCTCAAATGCTTCGGTGATCTTTTTTTTCAACATGCCGGAGTCGCGATAAAACGAGAATCCCTGTCAGCAGCAAGACCCCCACCGGAACCAGTCCCGTGGGCACCGCCCCGCTCACGACGTTCGGTCCGGCCCAGGGAAGCAACGCATCCGCAGGCTTCGCATTGAACTTGGCCAGCAACTCGAGTCCCTTCTGACCAAATATCCATCCCGCATGGAGTCCGATGGACAAAAACAGTGAGCGCGTCCGAGAGGTGGCCACTCCCAAAATCAAACCAGCTAAAAGAAGAGACAAAAAACCCCATCCCAGCAACGGCCATGGGGGCGCACTCGAGAACGCCAGTGGGATCTGCTCAAACCCACTCGACCATGTCACTGGATCGCCACGCCCAGACTTCGAAGTTTTCACAAAATGAACCACGCTGAAAATGACGGCCGAAACGACCAGCGCCGACCAGCGACTCATCGCCATCAGGCACAGACCGAGTATCACCCCACGGAAAAAAAACTCCTCCAGTAAGGATACAGCTGCCGCAGAAGCCCCAATCGTAAGAAATCGAGCGGGATTCACCGGACCTTCAATCACCCACACGCCTTGGTATATATAGACCATCCCCATCAAAACGACGGGCAAAAGTGCCATCAGGAATCCAGCCAGCAGATCGCCCCTCCAGCGCGCATTCGGGACGATCCCCAACTCGCGAAGATGGCGGATCCCGATCCAACAAAAGGCCGGCCAAAGAAGGATCAGCGCACTCACTTGAACGCTACGACTGAAATAACGATGAAACGGAAAGCCTTTCACGATTGGCAAAATTCCCGACTCCGAGAGCCATGATCCCGCCCAATAAAGCGGTGGAGAGACAATGCACGCCGCCAAAAGAACCGTGCCCACAAATCCGAATAGACGGAGAAGATTTTGAAAATGGTTGGAATTCGAATTCACTCCCCTCTCTCTATGCTATAAACCCATTCGCTATGCGAGATGTTTGGAACACGGAGGAACTCGGTCGACTGGACAAATGTCATGTCTGGCACCCGTTCACCCCGAATCAAGAATGGTGCTCATCGGACCACGAACCATTGGTCCTCGTTCGCGGCGAAGGCGCGATGCTCGAGGATAGCCATGGTCGTCGCTACCTAGATGGGAACTCTTCGATCTGGACCAACATCCACGGCCACTCCCACCCGACGATCAAACGAGCCCTTCACGACCAACTCGACCGCGTAGCCCACGTCTCCTTCCTTGGTAGCACGAATCCCCCAGCCATCGAATTGGCCGCACGTCTGACCTCGCTCTTCCCCCCACAAACTCTCTCCCGCGTTTTTTTCAGTGACGACGGATCGACCGCCGTCGAAGCCGCCATGAAAATGGCTATCCAATTTCACCTCCAATCCGGAACCCCTCATCGCTCACGCTTCATCGCCTTTGACAACGCTTACCACGGCGACACACTCGGAGCCGCGAACCTCGGCGGAATCGGCACATTTCAAAAACGCATCGCCGGCCACCACTTTCCCGTCACGCACATCAGCGACCTCGCCCCGCTTGGAGACATTCTTAAAAAGGGCGACGTTGCCGCGGTGATCATCGAGCCCCTCATTCAGGGCGCTGCAGGTCTGCGCATCTGGCCAAAAGGTCTTCTCCGCGACCTCCAAAAACTCTGCAACGACGCCGATGTTTTTTTGATTTTGGATGAGGTGATGACCGGCTTCGGACGAACGGGCACCCTATTTGCCTGCGAACAAGAAGACGTCATTCCGGATTTTCTCTGTCTCGCCAAGGGACTCACCGGCGGCTACCTCCCGCTCGCCGCGACACTCACCACGGAACGCGTCTTCTCCGCTTTCGGCGGGGCACTCGAAGAGCAAAAAACCTTCTACTACGGCCATAGTTACTCTGGCAACCCGCTCGGATGCTCGGCCGCGCTCGCGAGTCTGGATGTCTTCCGCGAGGAAAAGGTCCTCGAAAATCTCCAACCTAAAATCTCCCACCTCCGCGATCAACTCGCACTCTTCGCCTCTCACCCCTGTGTTCACGAAGTCCGCCAGTGTGGATTCATTGCCGGCATCGAGGTCCGGCAACCTGATGGCACCCCATTCCCTTGGCAACAACGAACCGGCGCGAAGATCTGTATGTCGGCACGCCGACATGGACTGCTCACCCGACCGATTTTGGACACGCTAGTCTTTCTGCCGCCGCTATGCACCACAACGGCTCAAATCGATGAGGGTCTTCGAGCTCTTCATACCGCTATCACCGAAACACTGAACTGATCAGGCCCCCTGAATCAGATTTTAGACAGAATTACAGAATGGGAGAATTTTTCTCAGCTGTGAATTATGAGCTTAGGCGATCGCTTCGGTTCGGAAATTCGCTGCAAGCATAGTTTCCATTTCGCTCATCGCAACTTGGAGTTCCTTGCGCCATTCCTCAAGCTCCGGTGAGGCATTGAGCGGTGGTGTAAAAATAGCCGCGTAGCGACGCACGAAGGCTTTATTCTCGCGGGTATCACCGAGCTTGGCGAAGAGGTCACGCACACGGTCGGTGAGGATTTTTGCCTCGGCGATCTTGGCAAAGGCGGCTTCCTCGGTGGACTCACCGGCATTGAGTGCTTGGAGTTGTTTGCAAACAAATGTTCGGCAACGTTGCGGACGCTTCTCATAAATCGAGCAACAGGAATCCTTGTACGCGGGACAGGGCTGAAGGAATTGCATCTCCCCATCCTTGCGCTTCAACTTCATACCCAGAGCTGTGAGAGAGCGAATGGAATCCTCAGGCTGCAGACGGGTTCCATAAAAAAGAACCCCATTACAACACATCCCGCATGCCGCACACAATTTCGCCGCGAGTGACTCCCCGCCTGCGGCGGCCTCCGCATTCAATTCCTTTATTTCCATGGCGACGAACGATGGGCGGCAAGTCGGTGAATGTCAAATGATCCACCACTCTGGCGACGGGATTCTTTTATTCGTCGCCGGCCGAGAGCGTGCGACGCACAAGAAGATCGATCACATGGCGATCATAGTCCCCCGCAATATTCTGTCCTGTGCTGGCGAAAAGCGGAACAAGACCATCATCAAGCACAAACTCCCAGAGCTTCCCACAACGCGGCAACTCATCGACATGAGTGAAGACCACATGCGTCGCCCCAAGAGCCGTGGCGCGCGTGTAGGCCTCTTGAATGATTGCCCGTTCGTAAGCCGCATTCACGACCAAGACGCGGGACTCCACCCCCAACTCATCGAAGATTTTTTGCAAATAACGGATATTTTTGACGTTCAGAATCATGCCGGGAACATCGAAGTAGACATTGGTCTCCTCGGGAACCTTACGAAGCTCGGAAGGCTCACGCAGGAGTGCCACACCAAGCGCCTCACAGAACATAGACAATCCCTCAGCAGAGTTCGGCTCATCGGCCTCAAGCTTCATCACACAAGCACTGCGTCCTCGAAGAAAGACATCGGAAGCGATCTGCTTGCAGAGGGCCGTCGTGACACCCGCTCCGGGAGAGCCAATAAAGGCAACCCGACTCGAGAGGGCCAAACTGCGACTCGGCGCGCGATCACGCATGAGCATGGCAAACTGGGATATCGCCGTCTGGAGCGGCTGATCCTTGAGTTTACGGGATTCCGGATGCTCTTCAAACTGGGCAAGAAATTCCGCAGGAATGCCCGCCTTGGAGAGTAGCGTCCAAAGGCGTCCTGTCGGCAGATTATTGAACATCGCCCGAACAAGCGACTCGGGTACCATGTCACTTTCCTCACGCGGCCCCTCGGCCGTGGCGGCCCTTACCTTGCGAACGCGCGGGGCTCGGCGGCGCTGGGGACTATCCACAGGCGGCTCGTCATCCGCCTCGGGATACGATGTGGCTTCCGCTGGCACAGAGGCAGGTGGTTCCTCCTGAATAGGAATTTGAGCGATAATTTCCAGCTTCGGAGAAGTCAGAAACTTCGCCAACCCCTCCCCCTCGACCTGTCGCACGGAAATGACCTGCGCCCTTTCACCAAGCTTCTCACGAATGATCGTCGCCGCCTCCTCAGCCGACTTGACGATAAACTTGTATTTCTGGCCTGGAGTGATGGAGACGTTTTTTTGAGCCATGGCGATCTGGCTAAACTAGAGCAGGTTTTTCGTCAAAGGACAGGATTTCAGGATTAAGAAGATTTTCAGGATGACTTTCTAAAAGCATTAGACCGATAAATTCAATTCTCCACACTCTGTCCCTAGCATCACTACGTTCACTCCTTCGGAGATCACTTTTGGCAATTTATCTTAGTCTAGTCGTTTGAGATCAGCAAATTACCAAACCACCCAAGAACCTTCTGCCTGCGTTGCTGCAGGTGTAGTGGCTCGGTGGGTTTTGTAGGTTTTGATGAGTTTTGCTGGTGTTGGCACAGTTGGCTCAACCTTGGCCACGGTGCGAACGGAGTTTTTCAAAAGGAGCTGCTCGCTCTCGCGACTGAGAAGAAGGAGTTTGAGGATCTTGGCCAAAACGCGCTTGCGGATTTCGCAGGATGCCGCGTGCTCGGCACTTTTTACCGGGCCAGCCACACGCAACCCTTGAAGTGCCTCGTGCAGCTTCGCGACGATCTGCTTTTTACGGTCAATCTGGGCATTTTCTTCCGAGAAACTGGATCGAAGACTCGCGTTTTCCTCATGCATGAAAAAATCAAGCTCATCACAGAGGGAGTTATAGCGCTCAAGAGCAGAAAGGGTATTCATCTGCATTAGCACTAGCAAATGCTGTGCCAGCTCCATAAAGCTTAGGCGCGAATAAAACTTACCCAAAATTTAACCTCCTTGAATAAAAAAAGCCCTCTCTTTCGATGAACTTCTCGCAAAAAAAATTTGTAAGGATTTGGACATTCCCAAACCAACCAAAACATAAGGGCCATCGGACACCAGAAACGCGGCAAGTCCCAGAGTCGGTCGGCGGCGGCGCGCCAACCCTACCATTTTTTCACCCTTCCTTGCCCAACATCGTTACAGAGTGTTGACTTACGCCACCCCTTTGGCGCTGCGCCCTTCGGGCCAACCTGCGGTTGCTCCATCTCGCGCCTGCCCCGGCACTCGGTTCTGAAAATCTTGTTAATCTTGTCCCGTGATTTCGTTTTTTTATCCGCCCCTATCCTGACACGTAAGGACGTTGCGCGCCGATCGGGGACGATCTCAAATACTCGGCTAGGTTTTGTGGAAAAAACGCACGTCAGCGAGGCCCTGAAAGTGTTGGTCCTGCGTCCAAAGCTCAGCTCCGAGCACCTGCGCTGTGGCATAAATAATGGCATCGGCCATGGCTAGGTTATGCGCTTTTCCGAGAATGACAGCCGCATCCGCGATCGCTGCATCAAGGGGGGCTTCATCAAACTTTGACAGTGCCCTCAACGCCAAAAAATGACCCGCTTCTTCCATGTGAATCAAAGCATAACGCCCGACCTCATATCGCACGATGGATGGAACAATGAGCCGCTCACAATCCAAAACAGGCTCAAAGAGCTCAGCCCGACCAGAATCACTAAGCAATTCGATCCATCCTGAACTATCCAGTAAAGCGGTCATGGAAAAATGCGGTCTTGTTCATCACGAATCTCCGCGTCTTCGACTTTCATCCCTTTTAAAAGCCCACGAATCTCATCGATGGATGGATCCTTTACTAACCTCAATCCAAACTCATCATGAATCACTTGTAACCTTGCACCAGAAGTAATTCCTAGTTTTTTTCTGGTCTCCTTAGGAATCACGATCTGGTATTTTGAAGAGACGGTAACAGCGGTCATGGCTAACAAGTAAAATGAAATAAGATCGATGTCAAATCGAAGAAGTTAAAAAAGGTTTGCATACGGAGATGCGTCGAGTGTGGATCAGTAAAGGGGTTCGACCCGAGGTTCGTCGGCAGACGCGCTACGAGTGGGATTACCTTTACGGGGCGCTGGAAGTTGTTGAAGGACGCGCTGAGTTTTTGCATTCGCCGACGGTGAACTTGGATTGCAATCAACTCCTCCTTGAACACCTTCGCTCAAGCGATCCGGATGCTCATCATGTTGTGATTGCCGACCAAGCCGGCTTCCATCTTAGAGAGGGTGACGAACGTTTACCTGAAGGCGTCCATATAGTGCCGCTTCCACCATACAGTCCCGAGCTCAATCCCTGTGAGCAAATGTGGGATGTCCTCAAAGACACGGAAGGCTTCGCCAATGGGCTGTTTGAGTCGATAGAGAATCCAAGAAAAGCCCTGCGCCCTGGACTGAAACGCTTTTGGGATGACGCTCAAGCGGTCCTCTCGCATATTGGTCGCCCATGGCTACAGTCTCAAGCAAACGCTACTGCGAATATTTAGCCGTCGGGTTACCTTGAAGATATGGTATTATACTTCAGGCTGATATCCTCCATGGCTGCCAAACCCATGTCCGAACACTCTTTTTTGTATCCTTTTAAAGACACCAACGAGATTCCCAAGCACTTAAGGGAATCCAGATTGCCGTTTATATGTCTTTCTTAACGATAGCGACACATTCTCTCAAAACCAGCAATGGCTACAAAAGCCCTGGGTCCAAAAACCCCGCCGGAATTCCATAGTGAGGAATTTCGGGCGATGTTGTTTTCTCTAGATGGATGTTTCCAGAGCCAGAGAGCAAACGAAGGCTACTCGGCGAGGAGTTCGTTCCAGATTTTTTTGATGTCGTTGCCGAGGAAAACCGTGTCCTGCCAGATATTCGGGAAGCAGCTCAGATTGTAGCCGATGGTGGTACCTTGCTCAGGCACGACCCAGAGTTCGTTATTCGGGCGAGGTCCCGCCAGCCAGTGCTGGAGGGCCTGACGGATGAACGGGCGGCAGTCCACATATTCGGGTGAGAAGTTGCCTTTGCCATCGGTGATCGGAATCATGCAATGGTGGCCATTGAAGGGGCGCATGTGCCAGAGGGTCGCCTGCTGAAAAACCGGGATGTTCGTCTCGTCAAAAAGGCGAGAGATGTAGTGCTCGGGAACGAGGTGCTTGACGATGGCTGGGTGGGAGAAATCGTAATTCATGCGGGGCGCCTGGCCAGTGGCCTTGAGAACGCCGGCCACGATGGCGGCGGCTTTTTCCGGGGTCTCGGTGCAGGTGTCGCGGTGAACTTCAAGGTGGACCGGTGCGTTCTGTTTTTTCGCTTCCGCCATCAAGGCTATTGTCA
>JBILZC010000105.1:0-7735 GCA_044377415.1 Terrimicrobiaceae bacterium
GGTGAAGCCTGGGGACAATCTCCTCGCGGTACGAGTTGACCCCAGATACGCCGAGGGTTGGTGGTATGATGGTGGTGGAATCTATCGTCACGTCAGGTTGGTGATTACGGCGCCTATCCATGTGGAGACAGAGGGGATCTTCCTTTTCAGTACCATTCCGGATACCAAAGATGGGATCGCTGCCCCAGCGGAACTCCATATCGACGCCATGTTCCGCAATGAGGGGGTAGGGGCCATAGAGGCCGAGATCGTTCATGAGCTCTTGGATGCCGATCAGCAGAGTGTTCAGCGTTTCTCCGAGCGGGTTCGTTTAGGAGCAGGCGAGACGAAACAAAAGGTCTCGATGAAGATCCCATCCGTGAACTTGTGGTCCTGCGAGCATCCGGTTCTCTATTCTGTCCGCACATCCATTTTGGTTAAGGATGAGGTGGTCGACCAAGTGACCAACTCCTTCGGTTTCCGAACCGTCGCTTTCGATCCCGAGCGGGGTTTTCTTCTCAATGGCGCACCGGTAAAAATCAAAGGCACCTGCAATCATGAAAGCCACTCTGGCGTCGGTGTGGCCATCCCAGACCGCCTCCATGTCTGGCGCTTGGAGCAACTCAAGGCTATGGGCGGCAATGCGGTTCGCTGTTCCCACAATGCGATGTCACCTGTGTTCTATGACGCCTGCGATCGGCTCGGCATCCTCGTCATGGATGAGTTTCGCCAATTTAGTGACGGCTATAGCGTGAAAGTGAACCGAAATGCGACCGCCGATCATCTGACCGACCAAATCAATCAAGTGAAGCGCAACCGCAATCATCCCAGCATTGTGATTTGGTCTATCTGCAATGAAGAAGCTCACGTCACAGAAAATGAGGACGGAGCCAGGCTAGCCAAGGCCTTTGTTAAAATGCTCCAAGAATATGATGGCACTCGCCCGACCACAGCTTCAGCGGTCCATGGCTGGGCGAAAGAAGGTCTGTGCGGCGTGATCGATGTGGTTGGGGTGAATTACACGGCACCCAGATACGACAAGATCAGGGAAACCTTCCCTAAAAAGCCATTTCTGGGAACGGAGTCCTGTAGCGAAACTTCGACCCGTGGATTCTATGACCGCACCCCGTTTAAAAATCCCATGGGTGCAGGTCCGACTTTGTATGGAGACGAAAAGAAGGGCTACTTGAGCAACTATAGCGAAAATGGGCCTGGTTGGTATCAATCCTGCGAGGTCGGCTGGAAGGCCGTTGCCGATCGTCCGTGGATGGCTGGTTACTTCGTATGGACGGGCTTCGACTACAAAGGGGAACCAACCCCATTCGGCCAACCCATTCAGCCCTCGATCAGTTCCTCCTTCGGCATTATGGACGCCTGCGGATTCCCCAAAGATTCGTATTGGTATTACAAATCCTGGTGGGGTAGCGAACCCGTCTTGCATGTCTTTCCGCATTGGAACTGGCCAGGCAAGGAGGGGCAGGAAATTCCCGTGTGGGTTCACAGTAATTGCGATGAGGTGGAATTGTTCCTCAACGGAAAATCCCTCGGGAAAAAAACAATGGAAAGAAACGGCCATCTGGAATGGCAGGTCCCCTATGCTCCTGGCAAACTGGAAGCCAAGGGAACGAGCCAAGGTAAGCCACTCAGTGCCGTTCGGGAAACCACGGGCGTTGCTTCCGGGATCTCGCTGACACCCGATCGTTCCGCTCTCAAGGCAGACGGCGCCGATCTGGCGTGGGTCGCCGTGAGCATCGTCGATGCCATGGGCCGCACCGTTCCGACGGCAGGCAACGTGGTTCGCTTCGGAGTCCAAGGGCCGGGTAAAATCTTGGGCGTGGGCAATGGTGACTCTTCCTCCCACGAACCGGACAAGGCATCGCAACGTTCCGCCTTCCACGGCTTGTGCATGGTGCTGGTGCAGACCACTGGCACGCCGGGTGAGATCGTTCTCACCGCCGAATCCGATGGGCTCAAGCCAGCCACGGTCATGATGAAGTCAAAATAGGCAAAACTTTTTCGAATAACCCTCCGTTGTTACAGCATCAAGATTTAAATATTCACCTTGTAAAACAGGAATGGATTCCTCATTTGCAAGGTTGATGACAGTTCGCCAGCTTGTGGTGGTATATTATCTTCACGCGATGTCTTTCCTATTTCACAAGCCTTGCGTAGCGGGTCAGTCGGCGGATTAGACCGGTTTCAAGCTCGATGCCGCGCCGCGTTTCACTTTGGAGCCATGTTCCAAGTCATACGATTGTCTCTTTGAAATTAGATTTTGAACCGCAAAAAAAGGGGGCATGGCCGTCTCGGCCGTGTGGAGACTGCCCAACTCGCTAAAACTCACAAGCGAGCTTGAATGGCGTTTCTACTGCAAGGGCGAGCTAACTGAAAAAGGGAACAATGCCTTCTGACATTTCAACCAATCCGCATATCACTTACTCCAAATCTGGTTGGGTAAAAATGCAGCTGACTGGCTTGGGAAACAGCCCTTTGCCGCACTTAAATGTGCAAAACCACGATACGAGGGATAGATTGCTGGCACTGATTAACTCGATTTGGAGTCGCGGTGGAAGGAGATTGAAGGTGGCGGAGAGCTGTAGTTTGTAACAAATGGAAATTGAGTTGTAGGAATTCCAATCTACGAATAATGGTTTACATTCAAATGTGTATCAAATCGTTCTTCGCGATCGTCATGCTCGCCGTTTGCTCCCATGCGAAAGCCCTAATTCCGTTTGAGACTGAGACCATGATTAGAGGCTACTGCCATGCTGGAAGCCGCAAGGACGACAAGGTACTTTCCGGATATGCCCCTTCTAGCAATGCCCCAAAGAAAATCACCGAAGGGATTCCCGGCACTGATGGTGAGATCGCACTCATAGCACTTCCTGCTGATGAGGTGCCGTTCGGGAAGCAGTATCATGGGTTTCGCCTGCTGCTCGTCAATCGCACGGCCAAAGAAGTGTCATTTGCAGCTAGCGACTCCCGACTCTACATCACTTGCAAGGCGCGGGATCAGGATGGTGAGTGGAAACCCATCGAATATCTTCCCTCCAGTTTCTGCGGCAACAGTCGTCACAGCGTCTATCTGCCAAGCGGTCACTACTGGGAGTTTTCGGCTCCCGTTTACTCCGGCTCATTCAAGACTAGACTTCGCTACACTCACGGAGGCAATTCTTACTCGAATGAATTCGATGGCAGCATCAACCCCGGTCAATTCAAGGAGCTGGAAACTCGGAGATAGCTCCAGCCGGATGATTTAAAAAATTGTTTCTGGAGGCCAGACAGTCCTGACCGCGCCGAGCTGGATGTAGCGATTCGTTGGAGCAACAGAGCGCTGGGCAGGAGGTTTTCTCCGCGTCTTGGTGCCTCCGTGACAGGTTCTCCCCAAGGCGGGCGACCTCGAATGTAATCTCTCCAACACGCCGTCTTTATCAAGGATGTCCTGAAGATGATACCTATGCGCTTTGTCGTAACGGGTCAGGCAGCGCAGAAATCATTTTTCATGATGACCACCGCTTTATAATCGTTTTACGTGGAACCTAACCGATTTTCACGATAGTCTTTCAAAAGCAGTGGAAATCAATTTTAAAAATGGCTGAGGGCAACTCATTCGCACAGACTGTTAGCAGTTTTCACGGACTCGCTCTGCCGGAGGCAGAAATGTCGCTGGCTGGCTATAGCGCCCTCATTGCGCACTTCATCCTGCGCTTGCCCTTGCCCGACCACCTCTCTGCCATCAGCACCAAACATCGGCGCTATGAGAAAGGCGCTTGGCTCGTCTTGACTCCAAAGCACAAACCGGAGGACACACTCGCGGGCCACCTGAGGTTCGCTTTCAAACACGAGGGCATCGACCTCGCTGTTCTCAAAGCGCTGTTCGACACCGCTCCGCCTGCCGGAATCCTGCGAATCATCAAAGATGAGCCAACCGGAGCCTATGCGCGCCGTCTCTGGTTCTTTTACGAATGGCTCACAGGGAAAATGCTGGACGTTCCCGACGCGAAGGTTGGCAACTATGTCGATGCCCTGGATTCCACCTTCCAGTATGGGGTCACGCCGTCTGTCTCCCGGCGTCACCGCGTCCGCAATAACCTGCCAGGCACCCGCGATTTCTGCCCGTTGGTTCGGCGCACGCCGAAACTCGAAGCCCTGATCGCTATGAATCTCGGAGCGAAGGCAAAGCAGTCTATCGGCTCAATCCACTCGCATATTCTGTCGCGCGCTGCCGCCTTTCTGCTTCTGAAAGATTCGAAGGCATCCTACGCCATCGAAGGCGAACGACCACCCTATAATCGTGCCGAGCGCTGGGGACGCGCGATTAGCGAGGCAGGCCAGCGGAATCTCACGGCGGACGAATTGCTCCGGTTGCAAGAAGTCGTGATCGGCGACAAGCGTTTCATCTCGATGGGATGGCGGAAGGAAGGTGGCTTTATCGGAATCCACGACCGCTCGACCGGTTCCCCGATTCCCGAGCACGTCTCTGCCCGATGGGAAGACATCCCGGCATTGGTCGATGGACTTGTCGTGGCCAGTCGGATTCTGGCGGAAAGTCCGTATGACCCCATCATTGCCGCAGCTGTGATCGCCTTTGGCTTTGTCTTCATCCACCCCTTCGAGGACGGCAACGGACGGATTCACCGCTACCTGATTCATCACGTGCTGGCGGAAAAAGGGTTTGCCCCGACGGGAATCGTTTTTCCTGTTTCCGCAGTAATACTGGATCGGATAGCGGAATATCGGCGAACGCTCGAAGCCTGCTCAAAGCCCCGCTTGGACCTGATTGAATGGGAGCCCGCGCCGAGAGGCAACGTCCATGTCCTCAATGAAACGATAGATCTCTACCGCTACTTTGATGCGACACGGCAGGCGGAATTCCTCTACGAATGCGTCCAACAAACTGTTGAGAAGACGCTGCCGGAAGAGGTTGCCTATCTTGAGCGGCACGACCGCATGAAGAGCTATATCGATGCGCATTTCGACATGTCGGACAAGCTCGCAGAAACCTTGATCGCCTTTCTGCGGCAGGGCAAAGGCAAATTTTCCAATCGTGCGCGCACCAAAGAGCTCAGCAAACTGACGGGCAAGGAGACGGCCATGCTCGAAGCGAAATTTGCAAATCTCTTCGGTGAATCAGAGTAAGGCGGAAGTTGCTCACGCAAATAGCCCCCAGATTGAGGGAGTTAGATCTTGATCAAGAGCACTACTGATTCAATGCCCGCCTGCCTGTATGAGCTTCTGGATATAAGGACTTATGGCAATAAGTCCATATATCACTTGCTGGTTTCCCAGAGCGCGTTGCTGGTCTCAAAAACAGATTTGCCCATGCTGAGGTTGACGTCAGGAATTGATTCCTGAGATGCCTCCCCGAAGATCACTCCCCTGCATTGAACAACCCCAGAGCTTTAACCCAAGGATCATTGAGATCCATGCCAGTGTCTTGATCAGAGGCGATGCAATTGAATCCGGCAAGCGCAAGAAATGGCCCCGCATTTTAAAGCACTGGGTTTCGCGGAGTTTCCGTAGAGTCATCGCGGAGAGGCCATGATGCCGACGAGGACGTCGGCGTTCCGAGCAGAAACTTTTCTCCGTGTCTTTGTGTCTCCGTGAGAGGCTCTCCCCAAGGCTGGCTGCCTCGGAGGTGATCTCCATGACACGCCGTGGATCGAGAGTGACGAGTCGCTATAAGGCACCCTAATGCCAGTGGTTCGCACCGAAGCGATCGTTGCGAATTTTTGCTGAATAAAAATCACTTGCCTGTATATTTTTGAAGTATACAGTATTTGGGTGATTGACTGGTCGCAAATAACCGGTTTTGAGTGGGATTCGGGTAATGCTTTAAAGAGCATCGACAAGCACGGTGTCTCTTGCGAAAAGGCTGAATCTGTTTTTGCTCAGAATGAAGTGTTGGTTTTAAAAGACGAACGACATTCGCAAATGGAGATGCGGTGGCATGCATTTGGTGACTCAAATCGGAATCGGTTGTTGAGTGTCACCTTCACTGTCAGGGAAAATTTGTTGCGTGTGATTTCGGTCAGACCGATGAACAAAAGAGAAAGAAAAACCTATGCGCTCGATCAAAGATAAAAAAGTAGCTCGTGAAGAAGAAACAAGCACCGACCATCTGGATTTGTCCAACGCGGTTCGGGTTTCGATGCCGAACTTGAAATTTTCCACAGAGACGATTTCGCTGCGGATGCCGGTCTCGTTGCTGGGGCGCATCAAGCAGGAGGCCAATCGAAAGGATGTCCCCTATCAAAGCCTTATTAAAATGAGCCTCGCCGAGAAGTTCAGCTGAAGCGGCGAAAATAATGATTCGAATAGAAATACCCGATGTGCTTTTTGCAACATCACGACCTGGTTATGACTACGGCGCAAATGCCCCAGTGTCGCCGGAAGTCGTTGCCCACTGGATCGCCGAAGTCGAATCCATGGGAGTGAAATCGATCATCTGTCTTTTGAATGACCAAAATTTGAAGCTATATGGGGCGCCGCCGAACGGATTGCTGCAGGCTTATCGTGATGCAGGTTTCGAAGTCGGCCATGTGTCTGTGTTGGATCACCAGACACCGCCGCTCTCAGGCAGTAAACTGAAGTCCGTGGAGCAGCATTTCAAAGAACTCCTCAAACCGATACTCATCCATTGCAGTGCCGGCGTCGATCGAACCGGCGCGGCAGTCCGCTATTTAAAAACTCTCCCTTCCGATAGCACTAACTGACGCCCCTCAAATAGCCCCCAGAAAGAGGCAGTTAGATCTTGATCAAGAGCACTACTGATTCAATGCTCGCCTGCCCGTCTGAACGGCCTGATTGCATGCACGGCGGTCATAGAGACGAGTCGCTAGAAGGCACACCGCTCTCGACTCTCGATGAATTCAGGAGAGTTTCCCTTGACGATGCGCTTGAGTCAGTATTTTTTAATTGTATGTCGTCTGTGATGCTGCTTGCCGAACTGGAGAGTGTGCCGGAGGAAACGCGCCGGGAGGTTCTGGATTTCTTAGCTTTTTTGAAAAGCCGGAATGCCGCCTCATTGCCAAGAGGGGAATCCTTGTTGCCATTGGCTCAGACGGCTTGGGCGGAAGATTGGTCTTCCCCTGAGGAGGATGAGGCATGGAAGGACTTGTAGCTGGCGATGTCGTGGTCGTGCCATTTCCTTTCACGGATTTGACCAGCCAAAAAGTCCGGCCTGCACTTGTTTTGGCATCATTGGATCGAGGTGATGTGCTTCTTTGCCAGATCACCAGCAAGCCTTTTACTCACAAAAATTTCATTCACGTTGACCAAGCGGATTTCTTCGATGGGGGGTTGCCTAGGCAGAGTTACTTTTTGCCGCAAAGGATTGTGACCGCGAGTAGCGGTATCGTGAGGCGTCGGGCGGGGAAAATCACGGAACGCAAACTTTCAGATATCCGTCACGCTGTTTGCCAAGTGGTGCGTGGAGAAGTTTAGCTTTCGAATTTTTGGTAATACTAACGTTGGCGCTGGCCGCGTCCCCGCTCTTGGCTGCCGACAAATCTCCGAGCTCATAGTGAAGCAAGGCCAGATGGCGACGTCGGCGTTCCGAGCAGGAACTTTTCTCCGTGTCTTTGTGTCTCCGTGAGAAGCTTGCGCCGAGAGACGCGCTGTGCTCGTCTCCTAAAATCTAAAAGCAAGCCGCTTTTGGTATCAAAGGCCCATCAATACTGAGGAACTCAGCAAGCGAGATGAAAAGTCATTCCGAGCTCGTGCTCAGAAAATGGCCAAATGGCTAGGCTGACAG
>JBILZC010000037.1:0-21803 GCA_044377415.1 Terrimicrobiaceae bacterium
AATGCTCGGAGCACTTCTCCTGAGTGCCTTGATTGTGATTCCACCGGCCGCCGCTAAGCTCGTGAGCAACAGCTTTGCCGCGCTCTTGCTGGTCTCCGCCGTCATCGGACTCGTCGCCCCATTTCTCGGCGTTGTGGCCTCCTGCCAACTCGATCTTCCAACCGGTCCGACCATTGTTCTGGCGAATGTGGGCGTGCTGATTTTGTGCTATGCCGCGAGTTTGTTCCTCGGATATCGCACCCTGCATCGAGGGGGGCGCCCCCAATGATTTCCTGTCCCGAATGTGGATTCGATGAAAGCCGCCTCGCCAAGAGCCTCCGACTTGGGTGTTCCGCCTGCTACACAACCTTTGCTCCTCACATCGCCACCTTTCTGCCACGCCTCCACCGTGGTGTCACCCATACCGGCAAACAACCATCCGTGCCCACGGTTGACGAGATTCAACGCCGCATCGACCTGCTAGTGGCAAAAGTTCAAGAGCTCGCCCCGGACTCGCCGGAAGCGATGGTGCTTTGCCAACTCCAATCGTCATGCCATGCCGCCTTTGATGAAATCCAAAGACAAACCCACTCAGCCTAAAATCGTGTTTTTACCCACCAACAACCTCTTCCTATGACACCGCTCATCGTCATCGTCGGCTTTCTCGGAGCCGGGAAAACCACCTTCCTTCAAAACCTCGTGCCAGCCCTCGGAGCCGAGGGGCTAAGCCCGTCGCTTCTGATCAACGACTATCAAAACGCCCGCATCGACGCCGAGAGGTTCCGCGGGGTCATCGACGAAGTCACCGCGCTGAACGGTGATTGTGTTTGCTGCGGGTCGCGGGACGAACTCCTCGCGGCACTGGAGCAATTCGAGCACCGGACCGGCCGCGTGCTTCTTCTCGAGACCAACGGAACCACGGATTCCGAGCAACTCCTCGAGACCCTCGCCTTCAACAAGGACCTCAAACGCTTCACCCCTCCGATTCAACTCTCGATCATCGACGGTCAGCGCTGGCAACGCCGCTTCTGGCACAACGCCCTCGAACGCGAGCAAGTCCGCACCGCGACCCATCTTTTCATCTCGCGCACCGACATCATAGCGCCCGAACGCCTCGCGTCCGTGCAAAAATCCCTCGACTCCCTCAGTATTCATGCTCCCGTGACCGATCCGGCATCCTTCGCCAAAGAAATCGCCTCGCTCCCCGAGCTACCCGAGTCACCCCGCAGAGAAAAATCCCATTCCCACGGCCACGAAACAGAGCTCCACCACTCCGAGGGAGAACACCACCATCACCATTCGAAGCACCACTTCGCCTCCTGTGAAATTCCGCTTCCGGCAACTGTGTTCAAGCGGGCTTTTGAAGATCTGCTGAATGACCTTCCCATTGAAGTCCTCCGCGCCAAAGGCCTCGTCGTCTTCCGCGAAGAACCCAGCAAGTTTCAAATCTTCCAAAAAGTCGGGCACGATGGTCCTGTTCATTATTTCCCGATTGGACGGCACCCGTTGATACATGAACCAGTCGCCCTTTTTATTGGCCCACAGCTCCCTGTGGATTTTTTAAAAGCCCGAATTTCGGAGTTGAAAAAACGCTATTAAAAAAGCCCGTCCCTACTTCCGAGGGGGCCTTGGACTTTAGCTTGAGACTCTCTGCTCGATCTGCCATAAAAGCCCTCCCTCATGCCTTCAACTAACGAAACCAAACCCACAGCCCCCGCCGAAAAAGCGGGAACTCCTAATGCTGTCGACCTTGAGGTCAAGGACGCCAATCTCATCTTCAATGCCGCTTGGAATGAGCTGGTCGAGGAGGTCGGCGTTGCGGGTCTTAAATTTCCGAATGAAGTCATCTGGCTGAATGGAGCACCAGGCGCGGGTAAGGGAACCCAAACGCGATTCATTCAGAATTACCGCAGCCTCACCGCCGCACCGATCGTGGTGAGCGATCTTTTGCTGAGTCCCGCCGCACGCAAGCTCATCGACGCCGGACTCATGGTGGGCGACCGCGAGGTCACCGGATTACTTTTGCGTGCGCTTCTCCGGCCTGAAAATCAATCCGGCGTAGTGGTGGACGGCTATCCGCGCACGAAAGTGCAGGTTCTCTGCTTACGACTTCTTCACGAGAAACTGAACGCCCTCCGGCACCAGTATATCGGCACTCCTCTGGCCTCTCAATTCCGCAAGCCGATGTTCCATATCGTCGTGCTTTTTGTGGATGAAGCGGAGTCTGTGCATCGCCAGATTCTACGCGGCGAGCGAGCGCGTCTTCACAATGCGAGTGTCGAGGCCTCCGGGGTCGGCAAGATTCTCGAGACCCGCGCGACGGATTTGTCCGAAGCCGCCGCTCGCAATCGTTATCGCACGTTCAAGGAAGTCACCTACGAGTCCCTGAAATCCCTTCGCGCGGTTTTCTTTTACCACTACGTCAATGCGCAGGGCTCGATCGACGAGGTGCAACGACGCATCCAAGACGAGTTGCGCTACCAGAGTTCCCTCGAGCTCGACCAAGCCACATTCGACCGCATTTCGCGCATCCCGATTGCCCGCGACCTCAGCATTCATGCCCGTCAGGAGTTGGTGAAGCGTTTGGATTCCTACAACGAGGAACACCCTGATCTCTTTTCCCAAGCGGTGGAACTCATCGATGAGAAGTTCATGCCCATCATCCGCAGGCACACGATGTCTGGACGCGCCCACATCAACTCAGAAAGCCATCTGCTTACCGATCCGCTCGTGCTGGCCATGATCATCGATATTTTTGCCGATCGTGGCTATGATACGGTGATCGATGTCCGTCGCTACGATATTCCCAGCAAGGTGAATCCCGAAACTTGGGAGATCGAGTGCCGAGAGAAGATTGTTTGGAGGTTCATCGTGAACTTCCCCGGCTCCCGCATCCGTCGCGGACAGTAGGAACTGCGCTACTAAACAAAAAGCCCACACGCACATTTGCACGTGTGGGCCGTTGAGATTTTGTTTACTTGCTGACAGCGGCCTTGACGATTTCCGAGAAGGCCATCGGCTCGAGGCTGGCGCCTCCGACTAGTGCCCCGTCAATGTCAGGCTGGCTGAGAAGCGTAGCGGCATTGGCTGGCTTCACGCTACCGCCGTATTGAATGCGAACTTTGGCAGCGGTGGCCCCATCGGTGAGCGAGGCGAGGACCGAGCGTACGTGCGCGTGGGCATCCTGAGCTTGTTCCGGAGAGGCATTGCGGCCAGTTCCAATCGCCCATACTGGCTCGTAAGCGATGACGATACTAAGCATTTGTTCTGCGGTCACACCCGCAAGACTGCCGCGCAATTGGGTTTCGAGAACTTCTTTTTCACGACCCCCATCCCGTTCCTCAAGAGTCTCTCCGACGCAAACAATCGGGCGGAGTCCGCATGCGAGAGCGGTGTGGACTTTTTTGTTAACCACCTCGTCGGTTTCGCCAAAAATCTGGCGGCGTTCGCTGTGGCCCAGAATCACAAAACGGACGAAAAGTTCGCGCAACATGGTCGGGCTGATCTCGCCAGTGAAGGCTCCCGACATCTCGGAAGACATATTCTGCGCGCCGAGGCTGATTTTTTGAGATCCACCAAGAAGCTCGGAAAGCTTAGCGATGGCGGTGAATGGAGGAGCAATAACGATTTCCACGCCATTGACGGTCTCGACATGGGTGCGGAAATTTTCCAAGTAGCTCTCCGTCTCAGTGACGGTCATGTTCATTTTCCAGTTAGCGGCGATAATCTTTTTACGCATATTTTTGATAAGAAGCGTGAGATGTAATCATTCCCTCGGAGTTTCGCAATATCCTTTGAGAAAATCCCTAGGTCGTCCCTCGCTGGGATATTTTCTTGCTTAAATCAGCAAGCGAACTCAAACCATACTTCATATGGAATATGATGTGATCGTCATTGGTTCCGGTCCGGCCGGCGAAAAAGGGGCCGCGCAGGCTGCTTACTTTGGCAAAAAAGTTGCCCTCATTGAGAAGGAAAAGGCTTACGGTGGCGCTGCTGCAAATACAGGAACGCTCCCTTCCAAGACTCTTCGTGAAACGGCATTGCAACTCAGTGGTTTTCGGAAGCGCGAACTATACGGCTTAGACTTCAATTTCTCGCAACGCATGGATGCCGCGAGTTTTCTCAATCACTTTAAGACCGTTCGCTCGATGGAGCGAGACCGCATCGCGAACAACCTCGAACGACACCACATCGATCAATACCTAGGCACAGCCACGCTTCTCGACCCCAATACGGTCCAAGTGCAGAGTGCCGACGGCACCGTTCAAACCCTCCACGCCGCAAAAATCCTCATCGCCACCGGCACCCGTCCGCACCATCCCCCGGAATACCCTTGGAGCGATCCCCGCATTGTGGAGTCGGACAGCATTCTCAATATCGACCGCTTTCCCGAGTCGCTTCTTGTCGTTGGCGGTGGAGTGATCGGTTGCGAGTATGCCTGCATTTTTGCGGCTCTTGGGGTGCGGGTGACGCTGGTGGATGGACGTGACCGTCTTCTCGGCTTTCTTGACTCCGAGGTCTCTCGCAGCTTGCAAGCGGCCATGAGCGCGATGGGGATCTCGCTCTTTTTAAATGAGTCTGTGACCTTCGTGAGCGCGGAAGAAAAAATCGCTGTCACTCTCAAAAACCACGCTCCCGATGCTGTTGATCTCGTCCTTGTTGCTTCAGGACGCCAAGGTAATACCGATGGTCTGGGACTTGAAATGGCAGGTCTGAGCGCAGATAAGCGCGGGCTTTTAAAAGTGAACGACCATTACCAGACCGAGGTGCCGAATATTTATGCGGCCGGGGATGTGATTGGTTTTCCTGCGCTCGCATCGACATCCATGGAACAGGCCCGTGTGGCCATGGCCCACGCCTTTGATCTAAAGTATAAAACAGGTCTCGCCCGCATCCTTCCCCTCGGCATCTACACCATCCCAGAGTGCTCATCCGCTGGGGAAAACGAGGAATCCCTCCGCGATAAAAAAATCTCCTATGTCGTCGGCAAGACCCTCTACTCACAAAATAGCCGAGGCTTCATCATCGGCGATAAGGACGGCTTCTTAAAGCTCCTCTTCCACGCAGAGGACATGAAGTTGCTTGGCATCCACTGCATCGGCGAGCAGGCGACCGATCTCGTGCATATCGGCCTCACCGCGCTCCTTCTCGAGCAAGGCGCCGACATTTTCATCAACACCTGCTACAACTACCCGACCCTTTCCGAAATGTATAAATATGCGACCTACGATGCACTCGGACGCAAGCAACGCGGCGAAATTGTTTCCGCTTGAGATGTCCCCGACGGACTTGATTCCGCCGCATCCGTGCTTATGATTTTCTCCATGAGATCCCTTATGCTGGCCCTCTGTGCCTGTGGCGTTTTTTCCGCTCCACTGAAGGCGGATGAGCTCATTCGCGCCGCCCAGTCCCGCCTATCCAAGCTCGGATATTACAAAGGCCAGGTCGATGGTTCCAGCGGCAGCATGACGTGCGCGGCGATCAGACGATTTCAAGTCGCAGGGAACTTGAAGGTGACTGGTGAGCTCAACCAACAAACGATCACCGAACTGGGCATCAATAAAGCCGTTCCTGCCCCCTCCTACACAGCAATAGGCGGCCTTTTTTCGGGTGGCCCGCTAGCACGCTCAGGCTCGGAGGCGCAGGTCGCCGCGATCCGTCAAGCGCAGGCCAAGCTGGCCAGTTTGGGCTTCTATGGCGGAAAACACAACGGACTTCCGAGTGAGGCTCTCACGACGGCCATCAAAGACTGGCAGACGGCCAGTAAGCGCCGACCGACTGGGAAGCTCGATACCGCCACGATCGAGGGGCTCAAGCTCGGACGCCCTGCCAAGCCATGAGCAAACACGCGCGCGTCGCGGCTTTCGTGAAGACATTGGAAGAGCAGACCGGTTATTTTCACCCGTGCTATGAGGGCTACTTTCACTGCTTCAATGCCGGCGACTATTATGAGGCCCACGATGTGCTGGAGCACCTGTGGCTGGATTGTCGCGACTCAAATCACTTGTATTTCAAAGGCCTCATTCAAATTGCCGGAGCTTTTGTTCATTTAAAAAAGCAACACGCGCGCCCGCATCACCCGACCGATGGGCGTCGGCTTTTTCCCGCCGTCCGGCTTTTCTCGCTGGGACTCGGCAACGTGGAGCCTTTTGGCCCCCACCATCTCGGGCTCGATATCCTCGCCGTGTGTAAGATGTGCCGCGAGTGGAAGTCCCTCATCGAGGATTCGAACTTCTCGGTGAATCCGTGGCGTCCCGGTGAGGGCCCGCGATTGGAACTGCGTTAAACGATGGTTTAAATATTATTAATCCGGTTTCCGTGCATGCGTTCACGTTATTCAAACGAATAATTGACATTCATTCACGTTTTCTATTCATTTTGTCCGAATGAAAAGAGATCTTTATGCGGATCTATGTGCATGGAAAGGGTCCGCCCGACGCAAGCCCTTGATCTTGCGAGGAGCAAGACAGGTCGGCAAAACCCACCTGTTAAAGGAGTTCGGCAATAAAGAGTATTCTGGGGTTGCCTATTTTAATTTCGAGGAAGATCCGAGATTGAAGGGCTTTTTCACGGGCAGGCTCGATCCGACCGCTCTTATTGAGGCCTTGGGCCTTTATCGCAATGAACCGATCAAAGCAGGTGAGGACTTGATCATTTTCGATGAAATCCAGGCCAGCAACGAGGCACTGAATGCGCTCAAATATTTTCAGGAACAAGCGAACGATTTTCACATCGCTGCCGCCGGTTCTCTGCTCGGAGTGAAGCTTTCAGAGCCTATGTCGTTTCCTGTGGGCAAGGTGAATTTTCTGGATCTACGCCCCATGTCTTTTCCCGAGTTTCTGGATGCCGTTGGCGAGTCACGCTACAGAGCCCTCATTGACAAAAAATCGGACGCAGAACCTTTTCCGGAAGCATTTCACGAAGATCTGCTGGATTTATTGAAGATCTACTATTTTGTGGGCGGCATGCCGGAAGCAGTGGAATGCTATGCCAAAAATCGCCATTTTTCTGAAGTGCGGACGATTCAAAACGAAATTCTTAACGCCTACGTCCTCGATTTTGCGAAGCATGCACCGCATCAGGACATTCCCAAGTTAATGCAGGTATGGGATTCCATTCCGGCGCAACTGGCCCGTGAAAACCGCAAATTCCAGTTTGCCGCACTCAAAAGCACGGCCCGTGCCCGCGATTATGAAAATGCCATTCTCTGGCTCGAGAATGCAGGGCTTATTTTGAGATGTTTCCTGATCACGAAGCCGGGACAACCGCTTACCGCTTATGCCGACCGGAGCTCATTCAAAGTTTACGCCCTCGATATCGGACTGCTGGGCGCAATGGCCCGCATTTCGCCCGAAATTCTTGTTCACGGACACGTTCTCTTTCAGGAGTTCAAGGGTGCATTCATTGAAAATTATGTCGCTCAAGCATTGGTCGGTATGGCAGGCGGTGGACTGCACTACTGGAAAAATGCAGCCGCAACAGCTGAGATCGACTTCCTCTGGGAGTCCCCTAAAAGCGAAATCCTGCCCCTTGAGGCAAAAGCCGGCATCAATACCAAAAGCAAGAGCCTCCGGGCATTTGATGACAAGCATCACCCTGAGCAGCTTCTTCGCACGACTCTCTTGAATCTTCGCAAGGATGGAAAAATCCTCAATATCCCGCTCTACGCTCTGACAGCTATCGGGAGGCTATCCACCGCAGAATAAAAAACACCGTCCTTTCTTCAACCTAACCCGGCCATTCTAAAAATCTCCTCTGGGGTTTTCCCGGCCTCACGGAGTTCACGAATAGAAAGCCCTCCCGAACGCTTGGCGAGTCGCCGACCCTCTTTGTCACAGACGAGCGGACAGTGAAAAAAAGACGGCGGACGCGCACCGAGGGCTTCGTAGAGGAGGATTTGCCTCGCCGTAGAGGTTAGGAGATCCCCCCCGCGAACTACCTCCGTGATGCCCATTGCCATGTCATCCGCGACCACGGCCAGTTCATACGCCGGCACATCATCGCGATTCCAAACCAGAAAATCTCCGAAATCCCGCTGCGCGACTTTTTCGACTAAGCCGAGGTTCCGATCTTGAAAGCTCAACACCGCGCCTTCCGGCACGCGGAACCGCCAGTTGACTCCCCTTGGCTCCGCGTAACTCGCTGCCGCGTCCTGCGGCGATCGCCACTCGATGGGGAAGATCGGTTCTTCCTCATGGGGGGCCAATGTGGAGATCTCACGGCGAGATCGCAGGCACGGATAAATGTGCCCGCCGGATTTCAATCGCTGCCAGACTTCGAGGAAGTGGTTTCTCCTCTGACTTTGAAAAACGGGCTCGCCATCCCAATCCAGCCCCAACCATTTCAAATCCTCCATCGCCGCAGCGGAAAACTCCGACCGACAGCGAAGCGGATCCAAATCCTCGATCCGCAATAAAAGGCCTCCTCCCGCTTCACGCGCGCGGCGGTGCGCCATGGAAAACGTGGATGCATGGCCAAGATGCAAATACCCCGTCGGCGTCGGCGCTAGACGACCCAAGTATTTCATTTTGCTACACTCAAGTGAATCAACCCACTAGCTCCCTCACTTGGGCGGCCAAGATCTGATTAAGAACGCCTGCTTGTAGTCCGCGTCCGATCGCACTCCGACTTCCGCTCCCACTTTGATTTCCGAAGCGTCTTTGAAATCTAGGAACGTCGTCTTGCTGTCGATGGACAAGGTCTTTTCGCCCGTTTCCGTTTTTAATGTGATCGAGCTTGTGGAAACCGAAACGACTTTTGCGGAAAACGCTACCGTGGCTGAAGTGGGCGCTGCTGGACTTTGTGCTACCGGAACAGCGGTCGAGGCGGCAGAAGCCTTTTGCGCGTCTTTCTTTTCTAGTGCAACCGACTGGTCGATGCCTTGCTGGAATAGGCGTTTGTATTCGGCATCGCTGATCTGGCCACCTGGCATGAGTGTGGGCTTGGTATAGGAACCACCGACCCAACGCAGATTACGATACTTCCGTGCGGTGTTCCAACGCCCTTTCATCAGAACCTCATCCTTACCGTCTTTTTTCACGGTGAGATTGGGAGTGATCATTAGCTCGGTGATCCCTTGCCAGTGTGACAGCGGAGGCAACTTATCGTCGGTAGGCTTAATGTCCGCGAGGCGGAACGTGAATGTTTGCCAGTCTGGGCTCTTGCTCAGAGGAGCGAACGCATAATACTTGCCGGGTTTTAGATTCGCGTAGGCACTCCATGTGTTCACATCAAAACTCATGGCAAAATCGCCTCCCTCGGGGGCGAGAACTTCGATGGAGATTTCCGCATCATCGGGTCCACGCCACTTCGGATCCGTGAGCTTGCGGGTGGTTAGCCCATCCACATTAAACCAGTCGCCAACGTCTTCAAAAGACTCTTGGATCATGCGCTCACTCAGACCCTCCCCCTTCACTCCGGAGGCTTTCAATGCGTCAGGCTCGAAAGTTAATTCCCATGTGCTCACTAGGAAATTCGGCGGAGACTTGGGAACCGACGGCGGACCGATGAGCGGATTTGGTTGGGGATAGAAGACATTAGCCATCACGAAAAGCGGCATGTCCGTGCTGGTCACGGGGAGCGCGGCCTTCCAAATATCGCCCTCACGGATTGTTTCCGCGCGGCGCCAGAATCGGGTCAGCGCATTCGGGTTGACGCTGTAATAGACCTGCACTTTTTGCACCTGGTCGGGCGATTCTGGAGTGACGGTCGCCACGGGAATGCCATCGGCAGTTTTGAGATTCACTTCGAGTTTGGGAGTCGCGGGAAAGGTACCCTCCCCCTTCAATACGACATCAAAGAAACGCAACCGCGCGAATTCGGATTCGTCGCAATGCCGGTGATTCAAATGCGGAGAAATACTGAAATGAACGTCCTTTCCAGGGATCCCCTTCCAATTCGCATTCAATAGATCGTAGTTGCAGTTGAAGTCGTTGTGCGGGCCTTGATAGAGGATCGGGCATTTGATGTGTGGTTGGACCACAGACTCATCGACCGTTTTAAAATAAAGTTCTTCTTTGATTCGGTTTCTGTAGCCAGCGCCAGCGCGCCCCGCCATGGATTTCGGTACAAAATCACCAGAACCGCCGACAGACGGGACCGAGGCCTTCACACGCGGGTCGGTTCCCGTGACCATCGTGGTCAGGATGCCACCCATGGAATGGCCGAATACACCCAACTTCTGGGCATCCACATTCGGCTGCTGTTCGAGAAAGGTGAGCGCACGGCGGCCGGCGATGGTCACGAGATACCAGTTGTTGTTCCTCGGACTGGGAACATCGTCGATCGTTTTGGGGTCGGGAGCGATCGTGAAAAAGCTGCCAACATGGGTGGTCTGCGTGGCATCGATGGCGCCCCACTCCGTGTTCGGTTCGCCGGGTTTGAGGTCAGGCAAGGGCCGAGCGCCCCAATTGATGGAAATGCAGGCGTAGCCATTCGCCGCCATCGCCTCGACGTTAGGGCGGTTCGCAGCTTGACCCCCACCATGGATATCCACGAGGCCCGGCACCTTGCCAGCAGCTCCCGTTGGGAATCCGTAGTAGGCCGCCATGCGGGAGACCTGACCTTTGAACGTCCCGATCGTGTAGGTCAGCAACTGCACGGTGATGTCCTTGCCCTGATAATTCGACTTCCATTCATTCACCACCTGGACATCGAGAGGCTCAGCCGTGGGGTCATACCCAGCCCACAATTCCTCATACGTTTGCGGGACTTTGCCATCCTGGAGCGGCGGTAAGGTGTCCTTAGCAAAGAGGGCACTACAGCCGAGCAAGGCGAGTGTCAAAAAGAGGGGTTTTTTCATCGTTTTTTAGGGCTGGAAACCAGAATATGGCTGCGCTCTCTCCATTGGAAGTTTTTTGAAACCTCTTCGAGCAAGGTTTGATTTTCTGAGAAAGCCAATGCTGTCCTTGGGTGGATAGACCCCTAAGCTTGATTGGGTAGCGGGAAGTGAATCAACTGAGACTCCCCCTCACTTGGGCGGCCAAGGCCTGATCAAGAGCGCTTTTTTTTCGTCTACGTCCGCACGCACTCCGACTTCGTCACCCACTTTGATTTCCGAAGCGTCTTTGAAATCCCGGAACTCCGTCTTTTCATCGATGGACAAGGTCTTTTCGTTCGTTTCTGTTTTCACAGAGATTGAGCTTGCGGATACCGAAACGACTTTTGCAGAAAACAAACTGAACTTCTCAGGGGGTGGAAGGACTCTGATAACGATCGCACTCGTTCCTCCATCACTGCAACGCACGGCAACCGGGGCCCCAACGACAACTTCAGAGATGGCTGTGGCGTTCCCAGTGATTTGCGTGCTGGAACTCACAGACAAAGTCTTTTCGCCTTTCTCGCCATTAATCGTAATGGAGTCTGCCGAAACCAAAGTAACGGGCCCGCTATGGATTTCGTCCGCCGTGGCAAAGGTGGAGGTGCAAATAAGGGTTGCTGCAACAAGGAGGTGTTTGATGGCGCGCATACGAATAGACTAGGGGTTTTTAGGGGTTGGTTTTTGGGTGGGATGTATAGAAGTATTTCTTCTGTAGCATTCCACCGTGAATCTGAAAGCGTTTTTTAAACTGAAAATAAGCGCCATCGCTCCTCGGAGCTCTCGACAAATTTCTGGGCAAAATTTCGCGAATCCTTAAATTCACCCTACCATCTTTCAAAATGAATGTGCTTCCCAGTCGCAAGCTCCCACACCCTTTCCTCAGCCTTTTGGCTGCAACGGCAATGACCGCCATGGCCCAAACTACGCCATCCCCTTCCTACGGCGAACCCCTGTCCGCCAATGTACCGCAGACCATGAATGAACTCTGGGCTGGCCTCGACATGCGGGCCGAGCCGCTCGATGTCGAAATCCTCAAGGAGTGGGAAGAGGACGGCATCGTGTTGAAGGTCCTGCGGTATCGAGTCGGTGTCTTCAAAGGGCAAAAAGCCATGATGGCGGCGGTGTATGGTTATCCCAAAGGCGGCAGCAAACTTCCAGGTCTAGTTCAGATCCACGGTGGCGGCCAATATGCTGACTACAAGGCCGCTTTCACCAACGCCAAGCGAGGCTACGCCACGATCTCGATCGCTTGGGCCGGACGCATCAGCGCCCCTGACTATAAAGTGGATCCCGATGTCGTGAAACTTTTCTGGGAAGGGAAAACCAGTAACCCGAATTACAAACTCACCACTGACTGGGGCGCGCTCGATGCCTACCATGCCCCTTGCCGAAATGAGGCAAACGATTTCATCGGCATCAAGCCGGGCGCGTGGACGCTGGATACGATCGAGTCGCCGCGGAATAGCCCGTGGTTCCTTTGCTCATTTGCCGCGCGGCGGGCGCTGACTTTTCTCGAGCAGCAACCCGAGGTGGACGCCAAGCGCCTCGGCGTTTACGGGCATTCGATGGGTGGCAAAATCACCGTACTCACTGCGGGAACAGACGATCGCGTGAAGGCAGCCGTGCCTTCCTGCGGGGGAATCAGCGACTTGGTGAGTAACAATCCGTTGTTCCGCGCAACCCTCACCGATGATCAATACTTGAAAGCGATTTCCTGCCCGATCCTCTTCCTAAGCCCTTCGAATGATTTTCACGGACGTATCAACGACCTTCCGGCAGCCGTGAAAGAGATCCAAAGTCCGGACTGGCGCCTCACCATCTCACCGCACCACAACCATCAGGACACCGCTCAATACGAAGTCGCCACCCAAGTCTGGATGGATCAATGCCTGAAGGGGACGATCCAAGTTCCCCAGACTCCGAAAACCACGCTCACACTCAAGACGGATAACGGCGTGCCCAACATCACGGTCGAGCCCGACACGAGCAGACCGATTCTCGGCGTGGAAGTCTATTACTCCCGTGAAGGCCGGTTGGACGAAAAATCCAATGACAGGGAAAACACGATCTACCGCTTCTGGTATTTCGTTTCCGCCCACAAGCAAGGCGAGGTCTGGAAAGCCGAGCTTCCGTTGTGCGGTTTAGAAAAGCCCCTCTGGGTCTATGCGAATGTGATTTATGGATTGGATACTCCGATTCAGGGAGCGGGATATTATTACGGCGACTATTCCAGCGATCAGTTTGTGATCTCCTCGCTTCCACACCTCGTTTCTGTCGCGGAACTCCAGACGTCAGGCGTCAAGCCGACCAAGGCCCCATCGCTTCTCATTGAGAGCTTCGAGGGGGACTGGAAAAAGCAGTGGTTCACTTACAATCCGAAGGAATGGGGTCGCTCCACTCACAAAATCTACACCGACGAGTGGAAGGCACCGACCGGAGCGCGGCTCGCGTTCGAGGTCCGCGCCCACCAGCCCAACAAACTCGCGATCGCCTTGGATAAATCCGCTGCGGAAGTGGACATCAAGGGCGGGAAGGAATGGCAGCACGTCTCACTCGCCTCATCGGATTTCCTCAATGCCTCGAAAGAGCCACTCAATGACTGGGCTGACATCAAGGAATTGCGCTTCAGCGCCAAAGAATCCTTGAGCGAAAAAACCTCAAAGCGAGAAGTCGGAGGAAACTGGCAGGGCCCTGAACCGCAATTCCGAAACCTTCGCTGGGTCGTGGGCGATTGAACTCTTGCCGAAACCAAAAATGCCCCTCTCATCATGAAAACAAAACAGTTCCTGACTTCGGTTTTATCCACGGCAGTGCTTTGGAGCACTGGAGCCGCCTTCGCCGCGAGCTTTGGAGAGGATGTCGCCTTTCTCAAAAAGCACACCGATGTCATCGTTCTTCGCGACAAGGCGTTCTTGGTTCGATAAATCCCTACTGCCATGGAGTACTCTCAGAATTTGAATCTCGTTGGATTGAAGTCGATAAAACAGAAGATGATTTTTGGATAGCAAGCTTCGTATTTTGGGCTGGATTTCATCCCTTATACCATTGTCCCTTTGAAATTGGACTTTGCAGCGGAAAAGGGGGGCATGGCCGTCTCGGCCGTGTGGAGACGGGTCTACTTTCTCGCACCCTGCCCATCGGAATCAAAGGAGCAGAACGCAGCACACAGGCGAGACGCGCTGTGCCCCTCTGCTTTTTTGATTCTCGCTTGCATAGAGTGCTCGCAGAGATTTTCTTACAACTTCACTTGCCGAGGAATAAAGACCGCTCCCCACTTTTTGCTGCACCCACTGCTCCATCTCCGTTGTGAGAGATACATTCATGCTAAAAACCTCAGATTGCGCCAAAGAATATCAAAATTTGGCCATGTCCCGGATGGTGCCGACCCCTCGACCACCAACTCGCGATTGGCGCCAATCTGGAGCTTTTCATAGCAACACGAGGATTTTAAATTCCTCTTTAATGCTGATTCAGCGGAATGAAGCGCCGCATTCGGACGGCGCGGTTTGTGAGACTGGCAGCGGACGGACCGCTAAACTTTTCGGCCGCCCTAGAATCCAGCACCCAGACGCTGACTAGGACGCCAGCAGGGAGATTGGTCTGACTCGCCCACGTATTCGTAAAAACAACCGCCCCCGAATTGGTATTGGCATAACTAAACTCCAACTTAATACAATTCTCGATAATCGGGACGAGGACATCCGAGTCGTTGGCAAAGGTCGTGGTGGCATTGCCTCTGAGATAAAAATTGGCCTTGGCTGCGGTCGAGGACTTGCGAACGAGGTAATATTTGTTACTAGCCATGTTCGTGCCGTCGTCGGAGCTCAAATAGGCGCAAAGATAACCGAACTCTTCAAAGGGCTGGTTTGTTTTTCCGGTCGCCAGCACGCCGAAGAGTTGCTGGCTACCAGCTGCAATAGTTGCACTGCCTCCGAGATCGATCGTGGTTGGCGCGTTGGTTGGAACTGCCCAAAAGGGTATCACGTTGGTAGTCGCATTTCCACTCGACGTGTAGCTGATCTGCTGGTCCGAGATAGCGCGGCGGAGGTCGTTGGCGATGATGTTGAGTCCGACTCGGGCGGTCTGGGCGGCTTCGATGCGCTTGTTTCCGAGCTCCCAGAGCGAAATCGTCCCGCCGAGTAGCGAAAACATCATGGTCATGAGCATCGAGAGGATCGCCATGGCAACCAAAAGCTCGAGAAGGCTGAACCCCCTCAAAAACCGAACCAGATGAGTGCGTGGGTGATTCATTTGGAAATCGTGTAGGAGAACTCCCGAATGGTTGCGTTTGTTATGGTAGCCGTGTTGGTGGCGTGGGGCGGCCACTTGAAAATCATCTTAACATCGTAGGCGGTAGAAGGCAAAAAGTTCGTGTTGGTCGTGGCAGTATAAGTCATATTCACGCTAGCCCCCGCGCTATTCGTCTGCTCACCGAATTCATTAAAATAAAAAACCGAACTATTCGTTGCTCCGACATACAGATTTGTGATCGGAAATCCACTATCGGTAAACGACTTATTTGTGGGAGCAACCTGCCAGATGCCCTCGATCGAGGACGCGATATGGATGGCATTGTTTTCATTCGACACGCTGCGTACGGAATTCATCCCCACCGGCAGGAGACCGACGATGGCGACGATGCAAAAGGCAAAGATGCCCAATGCAATAACCACTTCAATCAAGCTGAACCCGGCGTTGGTGGTATTGTGGCGTACCATCATCACTTGTAACTTTCCGGGGCCCGCATGCGAATGCGGCCCACAATTCCGTCCGTCTCGACAAAATAATATTGGTTCGTGCTGGTCAAGGTCACATCGCCGTTCGTGTCCACCGCACCGCCGGCGATGCGGATTGCGATCGCCGTGGCATTGCCCGTGATCGCAGCCGCGCCATCGCTAGAAAACATAACGCATGGAAGCGTCGTGAAGGACTTTCCATCAATCGTAATGTTGGTGGTGTTCGTAAAGTTGCTTGGCGTGAATGGCGTTCCAAGAGTTTGAGAAATAGGCGGCTTGGTGATGGTGTTTGTGACGGTCTCCAAAAAAAAGGCCCCTTCTGGCAACGGTTCCCATTTCTTGGCCACAGTCCAACTGGCTGTGAGCCTATTAGAATATCCGACGGCCCAATGGCGGTAGGGTATTCGTCCATTGCCGGTGTCGTTCGCAATGAAGAGCGCCGCCTTCGTATTTTTGCTAATCGCCAATTGCCGCGCGAGACTGAGGCCGCTGGTGACTTGGGAGGCAGCGCCTTGAATCGCCGGCGCCTTCATGCCTTTGAGCCCCAGGGCAAGCAACCCAGCCATCATGGAAATAATGGCCGCCACGACCAAGAGCTCGATAAGCGACATTCCTTGCTGGGACGCCAAACGCGCAGAAGGACTCCTGAAGCGGCTCAGCGATCCATCAGCAGGCGCGGATTCGGGAGTAGGTGAATGAGGGAAAGCAAGCGGCGTCATAATCAAACGTGCGGCAAAGCATCTTGTATGAGGTCTGCCACAGATTCGAGCTCAAAATAGATCGACCCACTGCAAAAATCCAGAGGATAAAAAATCACCCCTTTTTTTCTGGAGGCAGAGACCTGCACGTTTGTGCCTTTGGCTAGGAATTCATTTAGAAGTAACCATGGAGCGTTTATGCAAGGGGGCTCCCGCGAAGGCGCAAAGGCGTGAAGATAAAGGATCGGCATTTCTTCATCTCACGCGACTCTGCGGGAGACGCCTGATTCCTCGCCAAGGATCGACAAGACTTAAGAACCATTGGCCCGCTCAGCCTTCTTCGCTGAGGCATGTGATAAACCCCTGTTGAGCAAAGTGGCTGTCGAAAGTGAATGCCTGAGTGATCCCCCTTTGCCGCATGCAGTCAAAACTGGTGATATCGACCAAGCTCAATTGGCGAGACTGGACGAGGCGCCACTTTTCAAATGCGCGCTCGAAGCCCTCTTCTCCAACTATGATCACCCTCGCCAAGACCAATATGGCGTCGTGAAAATCTCGAAGGGCCGCCGCTCCCAACCGGCGCTGGATTAACGAGCAGCATTCCAATCGCACATAGTCGCTCGTCCAAAGAATACACCCATTTGCAGCCATCGACTTCCACTCGGCTAGGGCTGCGGAGTGAAAGGCGTCATCAGTATCAAGCAATGCCAGAAATCCTGACGTATCGCCAAAAACAGGCTCACCACACATCGGCTAAATAGCGATCGTGGTTGGAGGACAAATCCGAAAGCCCGCTCTTATAACGGCCGAGGACGTTTTGGGAGGCAGCCCACTTATCGCATTGGTCATGCTGGGCCAACTTTTCCTTGATGCTGTTGCGCGCCAACTCCGCAATACTACAGCCGAGTCGGGCCGCGAGCGTCTTCATTTGCTCAAATGTGGAAACCTCCAACTGGATCTGAGTCCGAATCATGTTATCATGATGGCATAAATTTGTTGTTATGTCTACATTTTGGAGGCCTAAGGGTTAGTTGCCTTGCAAAGGGTGGTTCCGGCGAACTAGGCAAGACCCTTTGGAAAATTGGCACGTGATGGTTGCCTACGACAATCTCTCTCCCCCATTCCCCGAAATAATCTTGGGTCACTTGACAGGATGAGGTTTAGGGCTACTTTGCAAAAAGTGAATCGTTGCTTTCAATCGGCAGCTTGGTTTTTGGCCATTGCGATGGTTTTGGTCTTTTCGTGGCCACAGGTGGCCGTGGCTGAGCATTGTGGTGCGACTGTTCAGGAGTATTACTGCTGCTGCGAATCGCCCGACCACGCTCACAAATCGCCTGCCTGCGAGTGTTCCACGAGCTCCGTGAGCGCGTTTCACCCCATCTTGGCTATTCAATCCACCGCATCCCTTTTCCAACCGTCCGGTCGAGATTTTCGATGGATCCAGAAGAATCAAAATAGCAAAACCCTTTTTGATCAGCCACCCACACCGCCGCCGCGTGCCAACGCCTGATCTCGCGCTATGTCCGGCTGGGCCGGAAGTTCTAAAACAAAAATCGAAAACGAAAGGAAAATGATGAAAACAATTCTCACTACCATCGCATTGGCGCTGTTCGCCGTGGCATCCCTCAACGCAGCAGGCACCACCTGCTCGGATTGCTGCAAGGACAAGTCTTGCGACACTTGCTGCAAAGGCAAGTGCGCTGAGTGCGCTAAATGCAACAAATAAGCGCATTCTTCTGAATCGCTGATAACGGGCGCGGTCTTCCGAAAGGGAGGCCGCGCTTTTGCGTTTCTTAGGTGGCTTCAGGTCGCCACGAAAACATATCTTTGAGTCCGCCACTTTCCGTACTCGCATCTCTTTTCAGTTGGGGAGCAATGCCCTTCACTTTTTTATACTCCAGTGAGAGATGGCTTGCGGAGTGGAATCCCAGGCGCTCAGCGATCTGCTTGATACTCATCTGAGTTCCGGAGATCAAATCCTCCGCTTGGGCGAGGCGGATTTTGAGCGCGTATTCCTTGGGGCTGAGGCCAGTGGTCTTCTTAAAATGACGATATAGCGTCAGATAACTCATGCCGATTTTTTTGGCGACCATGTTGACGTCGAGGCCGGTGAGGAGGAGTTCTCGGGCCTGGAGCGTGATTTCGCTTTGTTTTGGAGACTCGCTGGAGGCAAGCACCTGAGCCAAATAGGCCATGGCTAAGCCGGCCACCGTTTGGCGGAATCCCGGAGCGTGCGCGAGGCAGAGGCGGTGGATTTCTTTCAACCACACCCTTGCTGGGTTTTGTGGGTGGATTTGCATGATCCCTGCTTTGAGGAGGCCTTTGGAAATCCAGGCATCCAGGGTGGGACCACGGAGTTCGATCCAATCCTCAACCCATCCGATATCGGGATCGGGACGGTAACGGTGCCAATACCCGGGTGGGAGGATAAATACGGAGCCCGGACCCACCTTGTGTCTGGCTTCAGAAAACTGAAGAAACCCGCTTCCTTGCGAGATGGTCACAAGTTGCAGGGCGGAAAGAATGCGTCCTGAATCCCAACTGAAATAATGGCCTTCGGGGTGCTTGGCGGGAGGATAGTTTTCCCCCGGTTGAATGCGGGCATGCCCTACCGAGGTGACGCAAAGGGTCCAATCGATCTCTTGAGGGCCGGTTGGATAGTATGCGAAGTAGTTTTTGATAGATTCTTATATGAAATTGAAAGAATTTTGTATGCAATAAGAAATGACATCTCCTTCCAAGAATAGTTTAATGGATTTTCTTATGAATGTTCCTCCTCCTTCACGCCCTCTTCGCGTGGGCCTTTTCGGTATCGGTTTGGATACCTACTGGAGTCAATTCGAGGGGCTGAAGAGCCGACTCGAAGGCTATGTGCAAATCGTTTCCGACAAGTTGCAGCGACCCGGCGTGGAGATCGTCAATCTCGGGCTCATCGACACGCCTGAGGGCGCGCTCGAAGCTGGGCATCAGTTTCGCAAAGAAGATGTGGACATCATATTCCTCCACGTCACGACCTATGCACTCTCTTCCACCGTTCTGCCAGTGGTGCGTCGGGCGAAGGTGCCGGTGGTGGTGCTGAATCTCTCGCCGGAGATGGCGATTGATTACACGACTTTTAATAAGATGGGCGACCGCACGGCGATGACCGGCGAGTGGCTAGCGCATTGTTCGGCGTGTCCTGTTCCCGAGATAGCAAATGTCCTCAAGCGCTCGGGGATTCCCTTTGAACAGGTGACCGGTCGTTTGCATGACGATCCCGAATGCTGGAATGAAATTGAAGCTTGGATCGAGGCGGCGCGAGTGGCCCACACGATGTCTCACAACCGTCTCGGTTTGATGGGGCATTACTACAATGGGATGCTCGACATTTATTCCGACACCACGTTGCAGTGCGCTATCTTTGGTGGTCACCTCGAGATTGTGGAAGTCGAAGATCTCGCCGCGCTCCGCCGCGAAGTCACGCCCGCCCAGATCAGCGCGCGGGTGGCGGATTTCCGTATCCAATTTGAGGTCGGTCCAGATTGTTCTGAGTTTGAACTCGAGCGCGCGGCCCGCACGTCCGTGGCGCTCGACCGCCTTGTGGCTGAGCGGAACCTCGGCTCGATGGCCTATTACCACATGGGCACTGGCAATCCGGAAAATGAGGATGCAATCAGCTCGATCATTCTCGGCAACTCGCTTCTCACTGCGCGTGGAATTCCCGTGGCCGGCGAATACGAAGTGAAGAATGCGCAAGCCATGAAGATCATGGATTCCTTCGGCGTCGGTGGATCCTTCACGGAATACTACGCGATGGATTGGAACGAAGACGTTGTTTTGATGGGTCACGACGGACCCGGCCACATCGCCATTGCGGAGGGAAAAATCAAAGTCCGCCCGCTGGATGTTTATCATGGCAAGGTGGGTCGAGGTCTCTCCGTGGAGATGTCTGTGAAGCACGGGCCTGTGACCTTGCTTTCCGTGGTGGAGGATGGAAAAGGGTCGCTGTTTTTCCTCGTGGCTGAGGGCGAGTCCGTTCCTGGCCCGATCTTTGAGATAGGAAATACCAATAGCCGCTACCGCTTCCCTATTGGCGCGCGGGCCTTCGTGAACAATTGGAACGCCCAAGGCCCGGCCCACCACTGCGCCATCGGCGTCGGTCATATCGCCCACAAACTCACGAAACTCGCCACGCTTCTTGGCATCCGCATCGAAACGATCTGCTGATATTTTTATGTCCACATACACATCCGCCCGCGAACAATACGCCGATCTCGGAGTTGATACCGAGAAGGCCCTCAAGAACCTCGAAGCCGTTGCGATCTCCCTCCATTGCTGGCAGGGCGACGATGTCGGCGGATTTGAAAAAGCCGACGCCAGTCTCTCTGGTGGGGGAATTCAGTCCACCGGCAACTACCCCGGCAAAGCCCGTTCGATCGCCGAGCTCCGTTCCGATCTCGACAAGGCCCTCGCGCTCATTCCGGGCAAACATCGCCTCAATCTCCATGCCTGCTACGCCGATCTGGAAGGCAAAAAAATCGACCGCAACGAATATACGACGGCCCAATTCCAAAGCTGGATCGACTGGTGCAAAGAGAAGGGAATGGGAATGGATTTCAACCCGAGCTACTTTTCCCACCCGCTCGCCAATGACGGATTCACGCTCACGCACCCCGATGCCGCGATCCGCAATTTCTGGATTCAGCATGGCATTGCTTGCCGACACATCGCAGCCGACGCCGCGCGTCAGCTTGGTTCGCCAGCGGTTACGAATGTGTGGATACCCGATGGTTCGAAAGACCTCCCCTTCGACCGCAAGTCACCGCGCGAGCGCCTTGCCGCCTCGTTGGATGAGATTTTTGCAGCGCCTGTGGACCGTTCGCTCAATCTCGATGCGGTCGAGAGCAAGCTCTTCGGTATTGGCTCGGAAAGCTATGTCGTCGGTTCACACGAGTTCTACCTCGCCTATGCTGTCAAAAACCAACTCCTCTATTGCCTCGACGCCGGTCATTTCCATCCGACGGAAAACCTCTCGGACAAAATTTCGTCCGTCCTGCAATTCGTCCCGCGCCTTCTGCTCCATGTGAGTCGGGGTGTGCGCTGGGATAGTGACCACGTCGTGCTCTTCGATGATCCTACCCGCGCCATCATGGAGGAACTCGTGCGCGGCGACTTCCTCGACCGCACCCACATCGGTCTCGACTTCTTTGATGCCAGCATCAACCGCATCGCGGCATGGGTCATCGGCACTCGTGGGGCGCTCAAATCCCTTCTGTCCGCCCTCCTCGAGCCTGCTGCGCAGTTGTCCGCTGCGGAAAAGGCGGGTGACAATACGACGCGCCTAGCTCTTTTTGAGGAAGCAAAAACCCTGCCGCTCGGCGCGGTCTGGGACGAATATTGCAGGCGACAAAACGTTCCTGTCGGTCCCGCCTGGATCCAGGAAGTCAAAGCCTACGAGCGTTCCGTGCTGGCTGCACGCAACTAATCTCAACCTTAAATACCACCATGAATCCACTTCTCGGCGTCATTTTTCACTGGCTCGGCGGCCTTGCATCCGGCTCTTTTTATGTTCCATACAGGGGAGTCAAAAAA
>JBILZC010000005.1:0-63292 GCA_044377415.1 Terrimicrobiaceae bacterium
TCGGAAAGCGCGCGCGGACATTCCGGACACAGCGCGCAAAGATCCTCGATCACGCGCGCATGCCCCCAAGCTAGCAGGCGATTCAGGTTTCCGATCTTGCGGTAAAGCGGATTATACCGCGACGGCGCAATCGTCACGACACTGGATGGCACACAGGCCCTCCGAATCGCTGCAGCCAGCTCGCGGATGCGCTTGTCCGAGCTGATCGCCTTACTGTCCTGCACACCGGCATCGCGCAAAATGCGGGCGATTTCGGGATTCACATAGACGCCAGCGATCACCAAGGGACCAAAAAGATCTCCCTTCCCGCTCTCATCGATTCCAAAGTGCGGCTCAAAAAGCTCAGGACTCGTCACCTCCTCGTATCCCAGCCGAGCCTCCCCCAATACGCGCGGCTCAAGTATAAAAGTGATGAACTCCTCCAGTCCCTTGCCTTGAATCACCGCCTTCGGACCTTTTTCATAAACGGCCACATTCACCTTCCCGTTCCGAGCCGCATAGAGCATGTAAGGCTTTTGTTCAAAATCGAAACCCTCGCCCGCGAGAACGGTCCGCAGCGTTTCTGCCTGATCCGGCGTGAGCGCCACGGTATGGGAATGCAGTGCTTTTGGTGAAGACATTGCCGATCTTTGAGCGTAATCCCTCATGCGTGTCGAGATGATACCCGATTCCATGACTCCCGATTTTCACACCGCGCTCCGCAGATGGTTCCGCTCCCACGGACGCGACCTCCCATGGCGCGCTGCCCCCACGCCCTACGCCGTACTGGTCTCCGAGTTCATGCTCCAGCAAACCACCGTCGCCGCAGTAATCCCTTATTTTGAACGATGGATGAGCCGTTTTCCCAATATCACCACACTCGCGGCGGCCCCCGAAACCGACGTTCTCAAACTCTGGGAGGGCCTCGGATATTACTCCCGCGCCCGTAACTTGCACCGAGCAGCGCAATCGATAACGGCGCAATTTGGCGGCAATATCCCATCCGATCTTCCATCCCTCCGTTCCCTTCCCGGTATCGGCCCATACACGGCAGCAGCCATAGCCGCGTTTGCTTTTGATCAATGCGTGCCGGTCTTGGATGCCAATATCAACCGGGTCGTCGCGCGTCTTTTCAATTACCGCGAAAATATCACAACCAAAGCCGGGCGCGATTTTCTTGAAAAGGCCGCCACCTCCCTTCTTCCCGAAACCAGCGGTCGCCGCCATGCCTCTGCCCTCATGGATCTCGGAGCCACCCTTTGCCGATCAGGTGTACCCGATTGCGCGGCATGTCCCGTTCATCATTTTTGCAAGGCCGTCGATCCCGAGGAACTGCCGGTAAAACCCCAAAAAAAAGCCATCACCGAGATCAACGACTGGCGCTCCTTCTCCTGCAAGGGCGATTCGATTTTTCTGATTGAGTCACCCGGCCCCACTTGGCAAGGACTCTGGATTCTCCCTCCCGGCGCACCCACGCCAGATCCCCTTGCCACGCTCATCTACAGCATCACCCGCTATAAAGTCACCCTTGGCATTTCTTTCACTGTTCCGCAGCCACACTGGACTCCCTTTCCACTATCTACCCTTCCACCCATGCCCAGCCCCCACCGCAAAGCCCTTCGCCTTATTCTCGCTAAAAAAACTGATAGCCAAGCGAGAGAAGAGGCGGTCTAATTTTTTTTGCATTCAGTATTGCATGATCTGAAAGACAGAATAAATTCCCAATCTCTCTCGGGTTGGTAGCTCAATGGTAGAGCAGCGCCCTTTTAAGGCGTTGGTTGAGGGTTCGAGTCCCTCCCAACCCACTCCCCCTTTTCCCTCGGAAGCCCCATGAATACTAGATTAGCGGGTTTTTTCATGCCTCAAGCCGATTACGAACCGAAAAGCCAAAAACGACTAAAAGCGCAATCTCAATGGCAAGTATCTAGCAAGTGATTTAAGGCATCTGCTTGGATATTTCTTCCCTTGCGTTCGCGTACTGGTCGTAAAACTCCCCACGCCGCATACCACAACGTCTTCACGCATCAACATTCCACATGGCAACCTCACAACAAAGTCGTGCCTTTGCTTTCTGGCTGAAATTTAGAGCGACATTGTGAATATGCCACTCCTGTCATCGCCGTGCTGATATTGTTGCCTTCTCACATTTCAACGTATTGATCCATGAACCAATCCACATGGGTGTCATTTGAGATTCACGATGTTTCCTTGCAGGAAGCTTAGAAATTGCGAAAATCATACTCCAATGGATAAACAATTTCCGACACGGCCAAGCGTAGATCCGAAGTCCTCGAGGTCCTATGCCATCGTGGCGAGTGAGTTTAATAAGGATCTTGTTCAATCCTTGGCCGATCATGCTATCGCAGAGATTATTTCTTTGGAACCGGATGCGGTGGCGGATGTTTTTTGGGTGCCGGGATCGTTTGAGATCCCATTATTTGTGCAAGCTGCGGTGAAGTCCCGGCGGTATGATGCGGTGATTGCTCTGGGCGTGATTCTGCAGGGGGAGACCTCCCATGCCACGCTCATCGCCGATGCGGTCACTCATGCGCTCTTAAATATTTCCCTCGAATTCGAACTCCCCGTGATTCATGAGGTCTTACTCGTGAACAACATGGAACAGGCTCAGGCCCGTTGCATGGGAACCGAGCACAACCGAGGAGTGGAAGCCGCCAAAGCTGCGGTATCCGCTACCCGCAATCTTTTAGTTTTTAATAAATAATATGGGTCTTCGACGCGACGCCCGCGAAGCAGCGGCACAATATCTTTATCAACGTGAAATGCAGGGAGACGAAAGCGATAATGCCCTATCTGAGTTCTATGATATGCGGGGACTGAGTCCCAGTGGACGTCGTTTTTGCGATGCACTCCTGCAGGGCTGGATGCGCCATCGCGAGAGTGTCGATGAGGCCATTCAAAAAAATGCGATCAATTTTGAGTTCCATCGCCTCTCCGCCGTCGATCGCAATGTCCTGCGCGTTGCCGCCTACGAGATCCTTCACTGCCCAGATGTTCCGCCAGCCGTGGCCATTAACGAGGCCATTGAAATCGCCAAAAAATTCAGCACCGGAGATTCAGGAAAGTTCGTCAACGGCGTGCTGGACAACATCCGCAAGCAATACCGAGCGAACGTCAAACCTGCAGCGAAATAGACGATGGCAGCGGGATTTTTTAAAAGCTTCCTCGCCAAATTCACTGGTTCACCGGTGGACTGGGATGAACTCGAGGAGTTACTCATACGAGCTGACTTGGGCGTCACCATGACTCAGCGTATCATGCAATCCCTCCGCGCCCGTGGATGGGATATCACGGGAGAAACCGCACTAGAGGTGACTCGCGAGGAAATCCTTAAAATCTTACCCCCTAGCCCACCCGCACCAGCCCCCTTGGCGGGAAAACCCAATACCTTTCTCATCGTCGGCGTGAACGGCACTGGCAAAACGACATCCGCCGCTAAACTCGCGCACTGGCTGAAATCCCATCATCATTCCTGCCTCCTCGTGGCGGCGGATACCTTCCGAGCAGCGGCCATAGAGCAACTCTGCCGCTGGGGAGAACGCCTAGGTATCGAGGTATTGAAAAGCCAATACCAAGGGGACTCGGCGGCCCTTTGCTACGATGCGTGGAATAGCGCGCACCGCCGAAATATCGAGTTTCTCATTTGCGATACGGCAGGCCGGCTCCATACAAAGAGCAACCTCATGCAGGAGCTCGCCAAGGTCGCACGCACGCTGGGCAAGCACGATCCCGATGCGCCGCAGGAAAAGTGGATTGTGCTCGATGCCACCACCGGCTCCAACGCGCTCGTGCAGGCAACGGAATTTCACAAAGCCATTGGACTCACCGGAGTCATCCTCACCAAACTCGATGGGAGCGGCAAAGGCGGCATGGCCGTGGCCATTCAGCAGGAACTCGGCATCCCCACTCGATTCATTGGCACCGGCGAAAAGAAAACCGATTTCGCCCCATTCGACCGCGAAGCCTTCGTTAAACAGCTTCTTTGAATGCATCGGCGAGCTGAGCGTCGCCATTTTCTGCCACCCTCTCATGCAAGCGATGAACTTGCAAAAGCGTGAGGATATTGAGACCAAAAAGAACGGCAAAATAAATGCTATGGCGATGCCAATGGAATGCCCCCGTGATAACTTCAAATGCGCCGATATAGTCCAGCGAGATTCCCCATAAAACGGGAGACGCCCCTAGGCCAAGGCTTGTAATGACGCTGAAAAGCGCAAAAAAATGATCCCTCCCCATGTGCGGCATCACAGCAAAAGCCATCCGTGAATTGGCAACATTGAAGCCCGCACCAGCGACTCCGCCGAGCAGGTTGACCATGAAAACGACCCCGCTTTTCGGGCTCACAAGGCCTGCCGCGAGGCAAAACCAACCAAGAATCACGATGCCAAAAAGAAGTAAGGAAACAAAAAGGACCACTTTGTTTCCAAACCGATCCAGCAACTTCCCCACAAATGGGAGGACGAGCAACGATCCAACGAAGGAAAGACAGGAAAGATACAATACCACCGAGTCGTTGAAGCCCGGAAGATCTCTTAAATACTGGACCGTAAAAACCCCAAGGCTTCCCACCTCAAACACGAAAAGTAGATTGAAAATCAGCAGCGCTAAGAAAGGCGGGTAATAGAAAATGGTCTTCCAAGGCACAGCCTGGGCTGATTTCTGCATGGCATCTGGGGCATGAACATCGGGGATTTTTTTGATGAAATACAACGCTACGCCCCCAGCTAGGCCACTCAAAACGAAAACCAACGAAAACTCATACACGGAGACCTCGCCGCCAATCATGAGAGCCGAAACCAACAAGGCGAGGAGAGAACCGCCGTACATGAAAATTTGATCCCTCGATAAAAATCGAGCCCTCGCCTCCTCGGGAATCAAAAGCGCTATCCATGGCATCCACGCCGCTGAGGCCGCTCCGCGCATCATGTTAAAAACCAGAATGCAAAAAACCAATAATGTGAGCTTGGTCGGATTATCCAGAAACCCAAGCAACGGAATGAGAGCTACGAAAAAGATGAATACCGTTCGTGCGCCCCACCCCATCAACACAAATCGCCTATAGCCAAAAACCGGCAGATATTTCGCAGCCGGCAATTGCAGCATCGTCATGAGTGGCGTCGCCGCAGCAAGAAGGCCCAGCACAGTGGAACTCGCCCCTATGCTTTTTGCATAAAGAAAGAGTGGAGTTCCAATGATAATCTGAAACGTCAGCGCATTAAAAAAAGCGAACCAATGGGCATTGATTGATCCCTTTGGACAATCCGTACTCACGTCTCTCCCAGGTCAGATGCGACCACACTCAATGACTTAACGGGGTTTATTTGGAACCTTCTGGGGATCCCGCTACAGGAGCGATAAGACCCGTTGCGCCTACAGCGCTGATCCCGGGCCGAAAAACTGGCGCCGGGGTCAACGGCGGCTGAGTGAGGCTTCGTTCGATCAATTGCGGATTTGGCGGCGCAATGAGGCTGTACCCTCCCTTACCATCTGGCATCATGGGCGTCCCCCAGCGATCACGGCAGACAACTTCCTTGGCAAGAACAGGAGTGCCATTGAGAAGGTGATTTTGAAAATCAGGGAGCTCTGGCGGAACCAGCGTGGTGATCAAGGATCCACCTGCAATGAGGAACGTCAACATAGGAAACAATTACCCCCAGTATATCGCTCGGGCAAAGATAATTTTCAGAAAAAGAGGCAGGGACATCACATCCGGCTTGCGCCAATCTCGGCAAGCGGACTGCGCTCGCCTTTCGTGAGGGAGATATGAGCCGTGAGGGCATGACCACGCAGACGATTGCGTGTATAAACAAGCCCGTTCGAGCGACTGTCCACATAGGGATTATCAATCTGGGCGGGATCACCGACCATCACCAACTTGGATCCACGCGACATACGGGTAACGACGGTTTTGGCCTCCAGCGGGGTGAGTTGCTGGGCCTCGTCGAGAACAAAGAAACGATTGGGTATCGAGCGGCCTCGAATGTAGCAAAGGGCTTCGATTTCCAAAAGGCCACGTTCGATAAGCTGTTCGTAGGGCTTCACAATCGGATGTTGGTGTCCATTGTGAGAGGCTCCATTGGTTGCGGCGACCGCAGCCTCTTTTTTACGATCACTAAACGGACGAGACTTTCCTCCATCACTCTTGGTTGGATTCAGCGGCATCAGAAGCTCGCAAGCGTCATAAATTGATTGGAGCCAGGGGTGCATCTTTTCATTCAGTGTGCCTGGTAGAAATCCTAACGTATCACCCATCGCCACGACAGGACGGCTCACCGTCATTCCATTGAATTCCTGCCTGCCCGTCATGAAGAGACCCGCAGCAACGGCCAGCAAGGTTTTTCCCGTTCCGGCCTTCCCATAGCAAGTGATGAGCGAAATCTCAGGGTCGAGAAGCGCGTCTAGGAAACACTGCTGACCAGTATTGGCAGGCCGCATGTCAATTCCACGAGGGATCTGCAAATGGGAGGGAATGTTGAGCCGAACAAAAACACCATCTAGGGTGTGACGCGCCGGCAGCAACTTTCCCTCGGCCACTTGGAGTTCGACGTATTCATTGATCTCCATCGTCCCAGTTCTTTCAACAGGCAACGTGAGAACTCCCGAGCTACCGAAGCGCTGGAGTTCGTGAGCTTCGACGGAGATGCTTCGCATGTCGTTGCCGTCAACATCCTGTTCCGCGACTTTATCGCTGAGATAGTCCTCGCATTGGAGGCCGATCGCCATCGCCCGCAATTGCATGTTGAGATCTTTGGTAACTAGGATCGTGGGAACCTCCTCCCGTTCTTGCAGTGCAAGTGCAGCCGCCATAATGCGATGGTCCATGCGATCCTGATCAGGAAAGATTTTCAGGAAGCGCTTCATCACCCCAGTAGGCTTCGCGCCGCGAGCCGATTCATTAACCAGAATACGAATGGATCCGCCACCCGCCGTAGGAACTCCATTAGTCACATTGGTGAGATTATGACTGAATATTTGGCTCAAAAACCGATGAACCCGGCGTGCGCTTGCGCCACGTTCGTTTTGTTCATTTTTAAAGTTATCCAACTCGGTGAGGACATCGACGGGAATGAACACATGGTTATTCTGAAAGCGATTGAGGCAATGGGGGTCGTGCACGAGCACGTTCGTATCGAGAACAAAATTCTTAGCTAAACCGGCAGAGGAAACTCCGCCTCTCGGCGCAAGTTCAGGAAAGAAAAAACCCTGTTCATCTATGGATTCCAATGAAGCGGGACGATGCATATTTTAATGACTCTGGTTGAATGGGAACAAACATCTCAAGCGAGATGAATGCGTGAAAGTGGAGGTGGAGGAAGCTTCGCTGAAACCCGATAGGTTTTGCGATTCTTGATGTAGGACGCGACGTGGCTGACCTTCTCAAAGCAACTTTATTCATAATCCATTTGTCTCCGCGAACAAGGAGATTTGCGCAGTCATGCGATTTTTTTCACTTCTCAGCGAGAAAAGAGGCAAGTTGGAGTCGCAAATCCTCACGGGCTCGGAAAAGGAGGCTTTTCACCGACGAAACCGTCGTTTTCAAAACGGCGGCAATATCCTCGTACGGCAATTCCTCGTAGCGTCGGAGAATGATTGCCATACGCTGCGCTTCGGGCAGTGAGGCGATTGCCTTGTCGACAGCTTCACGCAACTCGGTCCGATCGCAATTCTCCGATCCTGTGCGCGCGTTCGGATCAAGAAACTCGCGGAGCGTTCCATCACTATGCTCCATCGGGAACGATTGCGTGCGCTGCCGCCTGCGGACTTCATTGAAAACAAGATTACGAACGATGGTGAGCAACCACGTTGTGAATTTGGCCGTCGCTTGATAGCGCGGGGCGTTGTTCCAAACACGAATGAAGACTTGCTGCCCGAGATCCTCGGCACCCTCAAAACCGCCTAGCATTTTTGAAATCGTTCCTATGACTCTCGCTTGATGCCGCTCGATGAGGATCTCAAAGGCAGGCTCATCGCGCATTGCGATGCGTCGCATGAGAGTAAAATCCTCTGCTTCCTGGGGGGACTCGTCGGAAGATTCCATCAACAGTGATCCGTGAGCGGTGTCCCCAGAAGCTGGCTTCGCAGCACGAGAAATGAGGTTCCAAAATGCGCCAACACACGATTCTCGAGATCCAACGCATCCTCATTGAGGATCGCAAAGACGGTCGATCCGGAACCGGACATCATCGCGCACCGCACGCCGGGCTGATCAAGGAGCCAACGTTTTAGGACGGGAAGAACGAGATATTTAGAAAAAACTGGCTCTTCGAGATCATTCATCAACTCGATGGAACCATGCCATTGGGAGAAAGTTTCGGCCGGGTTTGTTTTATTTTTGTAGGCCTGATACGCCCAAGCCGTGGAAACAGGGAACGGGGGCTTAACCAGCAGAATGTTTGCCCCAGGAAGAATGCCAAGTGGCTCGACGATTTCTCCACGACCGCGACACAGCGAGGGAATTGAGCGGATAAAGAAAGGAACATCCGAGCCAAGAGACGCTGCGATGGATTCCATCTCGCAAATGGAAAGCCCAGTTCCGAGCGTTAAATCAAGTGCCTTGATTACACTCGCCGCATCACTACTGCCTCCGCCCAGACCAGCTCCATGCGGGATATTTTTGGTCAAATGAATCCGCGTGTGAAATTGGCGTCCGGTATGCCGGGCAAAAGCATCCACTGCACGGCAAACGAGATTCGTGCCGTCACATGGTAACGAGGCATCACTACAGGTAAAATCAACACCACTCCCCTCCCCAAGCTCGATATCCAGCGCATCCGCAAGGGACAGTGGAGCCATAATCGTCTCGATATCGTGAAAACCATCGGCTCGCTTTCCAAGAATGCGGAGACTCAGGTTAACCTTGGCAGGAGCGAGAAAAACCATACCCCATTCACAGTGGCAAAGTTTGGTAGTCCAAACAAAGAAAAACAGTCAACTGACCACCATCAGGAAGTTGGATTTGCCGGAGCGGACGCACGTCAGCAAAAGCTCCACGGATCGTTTGGGGAAGATCGGAACCAAGAAACAACGCATTTCTTCCAACGAACGGATTGATCCCTTTTTGCTCAGTGAAAAATTCATCTGCCGGCTTGTCGGATTCGATAAAATCGGCGTAAGAAGGCCAGAGGGCAAATTGACTACTGATGGCGGGTGACTCGGCAACAAAAACCGGTGGGTAAGCGGTCTTCAATCTCGACTTGAAATAAACGGCAAGGATGGACGCCTGGTCGGCATTTTCCGCAACCATGAATCCCCCGCCCTCACTCGCAGGCATATCACGACTCGCGATGTTGATTTCCGAGGCAATGGCAGCCCACATCCCACGCATCACACCTGATTGCCGCAGCATGAATGCGGAAGAGAAAAGAGCGAGAACCAGAACGATGGAACCGGCTACCGGCATGAACCTCCGATGGATTCCTTGCGCAGCGAGGAATATGAGGATCGGCACGCAAGCTAGTAACACAGCGGTCGTGATGTCCCCACCAGCATAGAAAGAATAAAGCGCCCAGAGGGATGCCGGACCGCAAAAGCAAAGCAGGAACTCGTATTCATCACATTTCCTAGCAGCCCTGCATAACGCGACAAATCCAAACAGAATCACCACCCCCATCCCAAATGAAAAAAACCTGAAGAACTCGGTCGCACCATGCCCCCATGTCGTAAAACGGGGCAACCAGAGGGTCTGCAAAGTTCCGCCGGCAATAGGCACCCAACCCAAAACCGCATTCCAAGCCAGTGGAGCCAGCAAAATCATCAACGGCAATAAAATAAGCCCAGCCGCTGCGATGAGTGATCGGCGTTCTTTTTCGAAGATCGGACGTCGCAGATAAAAACAAAATCCTAGTGAGAAAAGAAATGCTTCGTATCGGAAGAGCACGGCCAGAGACAGGAAGGCTGCCGCGAAATACCAAGCGCTACCTATATCTTCTCGAGAATGAGCGACAGTCAAGGCTGCGGCCAACGTCAGAAAAAGGGTAGGCACCAGTGGCCCCATCGTCACGCACTCCTCATTGAAGATGGGAAGCGCGTTGAGCGCCACGACCACCCAACCCCCGACAGCCTCATCGAACAACGAGCGTGCAAGCAACCAGGCACACCAAGCGGCGGCAAATCCCAAGATGGGCCATGCGAAGCGAATCAGATTCAATGAATCCCCCGTCAGCAACCCCAACACATGAACAAGAAGCGCCGTACCTGGAGGACCATCAAAAAAAGCCGGCGCCAACCGGTCGCTACACATCCAGTAATAAGCTTCTTGTGGGGCGATACCTTGTAAGGCCAACCAAACGCATCGCAGAAGGGTGAGTGCAGCAAGAAAAACGAAGACAGTTTTGGATTTCACGATTCGATGAGATCAGGGTGGGCGGCGTGTAGAGCAGGTGCGATTTTCTGTCCAAATCGCCTCCAGAGAAAAGAGCAAACCGAATAGGTCAAGCATCCACACGCGATGCCAATCATGGCCCCGGCCAAAACATCGGATGGCCAGTGAGCACCGACATAAACGCGGCTTATAGCTACAAATGCTGCGGGAAAAAATGCAATCCAACCCCGACGGCGATAAAACACAAAACACACTGCGGCTATAGCAAAGCAGTTGGAGGAGTGGGAGGAAGGAAAGGATTTGCCTTTCTTGGCAGGGCTCTCAGGAGCAGAAATTCGGACCTGCAGAGGCAAGCCCATAGCGAGAATGCGCGGAGTCGCCTTTTCTAGATCGATCGTTCGGACTCCTGCCATCACTTGCGGGGGCCTCGGCCGGGAAATCAGGTGCTTGAGATTTCGGCAAACCAAGCCATCCGATATCCCAACAGAGAGACCGATCACCACCAGCATCGCCCTCGCTTGGAATCCCCCAAAACACAATCCCAATCCAGCCGCCAATACGATAAAAGGCCACCACGCCGCCCAACTACTCAGAGTTGCCATCGCCACATCCAATGGCGGGATGACGAGTTGATGATTGATAAATTGAAGAATAGCTGTGTCCATCGACGAAACTAGGATCTAGCTAACACATTGGCCGAAGCTAATACTGTGGCAAGTCCGCAAAAACCAGAAGGATTGAAAAACAACGCCTATCAACCTCTCACAATACGGCTTGATTCAAAAATTCCGGTATCCGGCGCTCGATCCAAAATCCCTGAGCATCTAAAAAACCAAGGTGTCCACCCGAACTCGGCGTCTCCAGACATAGGCAGGGATTATGGCTGGCTTCCACATTGGGGAACGACTCCCGACTCAAAAAAGGATCATCTTTCGCATTGAGCAAAAGCGTTGGAATGGAAATACGGTTGAGATAGCCGATCGCACTGGACTGCCTCCAATAATCCTCCGCATCTCGGAATCCATGAATGCGCGCCGTGTAGCGGTCGTCAAAAATGGAAAAACTCCGGATGTCATGAACTCCTGTGGCATCGATCTCCGTTGGAAATCGCTTTGCCTTGGCTTCAACCTTCGCGGCCAGACTTTTCATGAATCGGCGAAGATAGATTTGATTCCCTGGTCGACGATCGAGAGCGCGGGCACTTGAAGCCAAATCAACGGGAACCGATACCGCAACCGCAGCTTGCAGGAAGGGATGCACATTTCCCTCGCCGAGATATTTTAAAACCATGTTCCCCCCGAGACTGAATCCCACAAGCGCAAGGCTAGAATAATTCACTGTCGCATGGTTGATAACTGCAGACAGATCGCCCGTCTCCCCGCTGTGGTAAAAGCGAAGACACCGATTCTGCTCTCCACTACAGCCGCGAAAATTCCACGCAAGCGTATCCCATCCCGCTTCATTGAGAGCCGCGGAGAGGCCTCGGATGTCACTGTTTTTCGAGCTTCCCTCAAGACCGTGCGAGATCACCGCCAATCGCCGACGCCCCGCCTTGCCCCAGTCCAAATCGAGAAAGTCCCCATCCGGCAATTCGAGTCGCTCTGTAACCACACCATCCCGGAATCTTCTTGGCAAAAGCGCCCCCAAAATCGTCTGCAAATGCCCGTTTCGCAAAAATAATGGCGGGCGGAAGCGGGATTCCAAGAGTGGCATGAGTCGCTTAAACGGAAGACTCGGTTGATGTGAAACTCAAATTCCGAAAGACCTCACCAATCGCGCGAATCTGATCGTGATGATGCCGCGAAGTGACAGTGAATCTCAAACGGGCAGCGCCCTTGGCCACGGTGGGAAATCGAATGGCCGGAACAAGAAATCCTTTTTGCAAGAGCGCGCTCGAGGCTGAGGTTGCAGCTTTCTCGGGTCCGAGAATGTGCGGGATAATGGCGCTCTCTGGCTTGGGGGCATTGAGTTCGGCCGCGAGATTGCGGATATTTTCCCAGAGACATTCTCGGAGGCGTGCCCCCTCGGGTGATTGCGCTATTTCGATCGCCTTGGTGGCGGCAGCGGCGACCGGCGCTGGCGGTGCTGTGGAAAAAATAAAACTCCGCGCGCGATTGATCAAATAATCCCGTAGGACCCGACTGCCAGCAACGTAGGCCCCATGGGCACCCAGGGCTTTACCAAGGGTCCCCATTTGAAGCTCGATGCGATCACCCAGCCCAAGCTCCTCTGCCATACCTCCTCCAGTCGACCCCAACACACCCACGGCATGAGCTTCATCGAGAAAGAGCCAAGCTCCATAGCGTTCTTTCAGATCCACGATCTCCCTCAGCGGAGCAATGTCGCCGTCCATACTGTAAACGGACTCCACAACGATCAGTATGCGGGCCTTAGGATGTTTGCGCATAGCCCATGCCAAATGACTTTCCAGCTTACTGAGGTCATTGTGCGGAAATACGCGGAGGATGGATCCGCTCAGCCGAGCGGCATCAATGAGACAAGCGTGGGAGAGCTTGTCTAAGATGATGACATCATCCTTCCCGCAGATCGCTGGGATGGTGCCCAGAGCTGCAGCGTATCCACTATTAAAGGCGAGTGTCGCTGGAGTCCGCTTGAATCGCGCGATGGACGCCTCTAATTCCTCATGGGCCGTCATTGTTCCACAAATGAGTCGCGAGGCTCCAGCGCCGAATCCGCCCCGCTCCCATTCCCCCATAGCCGCATCGCGAAGCGCTGGGTGCGCTGCGAGGCCGAGATAATCGTTCGAAGAAAAATTAACCACCATCGCGTCTCCACGCCGCACTCGCGGAAGTTGAGGGGTTTCCAGCGGCGTAAGCCGACGCGAAAGCCCGGCCAACTCGATTTCGTCAAGGGCACCCAACAAAAAAGCGTCAAAACCTTTGGACATCACTTGCGGTCGATAAGGTCGCACATCTCGCGAACCGCGGAATGCAGCCCCACGGTAATCGCACGAGAGATGATCGCGTGGCCGATATTGAGTTCCTCTAGGCCCGGCAAAGCCAGAATATCAGTTGTGTTTTCGTAATTCAGTCCATGCCCCGCATTCACTCTCAGCCGCAATTCACAGGCAAGCGTAGCCCCCTCCATGAGTTTCTGTAATTCCTTGGCTCGAGCAGCGCCTGTGGCGTTGGCATAGGCGCCGGTGTGCAACTCGACAAAGTCAGCCCCAAGCGCTGCTGCCGCACGAATTTGAGATTCCTCTGGATCGATGAATAAACTGATGCGTGTTCCCACCCCCCGTAAACGGGCCATCGCGGGAGCAAGCACATCAAGTCGCCCCGCACAGTCCAATCCGCCCTCAGTCGTCACCTCGAGTCGATTCTCTGGAACTAGGCACACATCCTCCGGACGCACAGCCAAGGCGACACGAAGGATGTCTTCTGAGAGACCCATTTCAAAGTTGAGCTTGGTCGTGATTTTTTCCCTGAGGAGAAAAATATCCCGATCCTGCATATGACGGCGATCTTCGCGCAGGTGGGCGGTGATACCACTAGCGCCCGCCAATTCAGCAACCAGAGCGGCCGCCACAGGGTCTGGCTCCGCATTGTGGCTTTGCGGCTGTTCACGATAGCGGGCTTGGCGAAGGGTCGCCACATGATCGATATTAACTCCGAGAGTTGGCATGGGTCGGATATTTGCGCTTGATCCGCCTTGCGGCAAGGATTGCATCACGCAACGCTTCGAATCCCGAAAGAAAGGAAACCTTCGTCCCCTTCACATCCGCCCACTCAACAGGCAATTCGAGACTCCGAAAACCCAGCTGACTGGCGAGCAACAATACCTCGACATCAAATCCAAATCCATCCTGTTCGAGCTTGGAGAAGACAGCCTGCGCTACATCCCGCCGGAATGCCTTGAAGCCGCACTGGGTATCCGCCAAGCGGGTGATTCCGGCAAGACGGAGTGCGAGATTAAACATTCGCCCGGACAACTCGCGCGTGAACGATTGGTGGACTCGAATAATGCTCTCCGAATGACGACGACTGCCAACAAGCACATCGGCCGCTTCGGCATGTTTTAAAAACTCCGGGATATAACCTAGGGGCACGCTCAAATCGGCATCCATGAAAAAAATCAAATCGCCACGGGCTTGAAGCATTCCCGTTTTGACAGCGTAGCCTTTGCCTCTGGCAACGGGATTGGCGATGACCACAAACCGAGAGTCCCCACCGATAGCCTCGCGCACCCTCTGCTCGGTTCCATCCGTACTCAACTCGATCACGATAATAAATTCCCACGCTTCATCTGGAAATGTGTTCCGGATTTGTCGAATCGATGGCGGCAAACGCACGGCCTCGTTTTTAGCGGGAATAACAATACTGACGCGCGGCGCTTGATTGGTCATGGCTTGAAGGTTTAATTCAATCACGTGTCCGATAGATTCGAAAAAAGCCCATGGCCAGGAATCGTGATTGTTTGCATAGCCATTGTTCTGCGTTGCTGGCTGATTGAAATCAAGCCCCCTCATTTTGATGAGGGCATTAACGGCTGGTTTGCGGATCAAATGACGGCTACCGGGTATTATCGTTACGATCCGACAAACTACCACGGCCCACTCCATTTTTACGCTGTTCTTTTATCCCAGACGCTTTTCGGTCGTGAGATTTGGGCTTTGCGACTTCCAGCGATCCTCGCCAGCGTGCTTTGTATTGTCGCTATGCTGCGGTTCCGCGAGTTTTTCGGTACTGGCGTGGCACGACTGGCGGCATTAGCGATGGCCGTATCCCCTGGCTTCGTATTTTACGGCCGATATTCCATCCACGAAAGTTGGCAGGTTTTATTTTCCATTTTATTCCTGCACGGATTGCTTGGCCTCTGGATGAACGGAACTCGGCGTGATTTCTTCACCCTCATTGCGGCCGTCGCTGGAATGATTCTCACGAAGGAAACCTACCTCGTCCATCTAGGTTGCTTCACCATCGCCGTAGTTGTGCTGTGGGGGTGGCAACGACTCGTCCCCTCACGCCCCAGTTATCCCATAGCTACTCAAAAATGGAGACAAGATGATGTCATTCTCGGTATTGGCATTGCGGCACTCATTATCACCTTTTTCTATTCCGGCACATTTCGGGATTTCGGTGCTCTTCGAGGACTTTATCAGACATTCACGGTTTGGGTGAAGACGGGCGTGGATTCGGGCGGTCATCACAAAACGGCTTACGACCTCATCGGCCCGCTGAATTACTATTGGATCGCCATCATGGGCCGCTACGAATGGCCGGCACTGGCGGGAGTATTTGCCTGTCTTCGCTACATGGGACCCTCCGATGGCCGCTTGCGCTTCATTGCGATAGCATCCACCGGCACCCTACTTGCCTACTCTCTCATTTCCTACAAAACGCCATGGTGCATCATATCAATCATCTGGCCGTTTTATCTGATGCTCGGTTCTCTCCTTAAAGAGTGGGCAGATCGCACCGACCGACGACTCGTATGGATTCTCGCCGGTCCTCTCATTGCCGTTTCCCTTTGGGCCTCGATCCAACTCAACTTTTTTTACTACACCGACGACAGTGAACCCTATGTTTATGTCCAGACCTTAGAGGACATCCGTAAATTCACCGACCCCGTCCTGACTGCCGCCAAATCGGAACCCGATGGTTACCAAATGAAGGGCTCTATCATACTCGACAGCTACTATCCCTTACCTTGGATGCTGGGCGACTTCACTCGGGTCGGATATTACAAAAAAGATGCGATGCCGACAGATTGGGACTTCGACTTTGTTGTCGTTGACACCTCGATGGAAGCTGACATGGAAAAGAAATTCACCCAACCCTTCTACAAAATCCCATTCCGACTCAGAAGCGGACAAGACGATTGCACCGCGTATCTCTCGGTTGCTCGATTTTCCAAAATATTGGGGAACGAAGCGAATATCATCCCCAAAGCGAACACGAGCCAATGAACTACGTGAATCGTATCATGACCGGCCTTATCGTCCTAGTCGCCGTAGCCGTTTCGAGTGCTATTGGATGGGCTTTTATGGCCGGCGGGCTATCCGCAACTGGAGCCCATCTTGCCTTTGCCTTGGGAGCGGCAGCAGGCTTTGTCACCGCAATGTTCATTCAAGAGGAGACCTCCGCACCGCCAACTGCGTGGGAGGTGCTTCTACTCATCCTTTTCGCCTTGGCTTCGCTGAGAGCTTTTATCTGGCTCATCTATGCCGTGGGCGACGAATGGCGTGTCCTCTCACCGAATAATCTGGGAGATATCTCGATCCACCTGCAATTCATCCGCTACCTCGCCTCGGGCACGCCATTTTGGCCAGAAAGCCCTATTCTATCTGGATCCCCGCTCGTTTACCCGCTTGGCATGGATTTGTGGAACAGCCTTCTTCTCCTCGAGGGTCTTCCCGTCGAACGAGGCCTCATTTGGACGGGACTGCTTGGTTCCGCCCTCACCGCCTGGGCGCTTTGGAGGTGGGGAGGTGCATTTACGATCGCCGCCTTTTTGTTCAATGGAGGGATCGCGGGATTCGCTTTTTTTAGCACTTGGAAGATCATGGATTTTCAAACCGAACTGGCATGGAAAAATTTGTTTCTGTCCATGTTTGTGACCCAGCGCGGACTTCTTTACGCGCTTCCCTGCGGTCTTCTGCTTCTCCGGGCTTGGAAGGAAGATTTTTTTGGCACCGGGTCGGGGATTCCACGCGCGGTTCAATTTTTACTCTATGTCACCATGCCCCTTTTCAGCGCGCATGCCTTCCTAGTTCTCAGCTTGATTCTGGCTGGCATATTTATTTTCCAACCCACATCCCGCCGCGCGCTTTTCACTTTTGTTGGCGCCGCCCTGATTCCAGCCTCAGGGTTGATGTATCTCATCACCGGAGGATTCTCATCCGCATCGGGCCTTCGCTGGCTTCCAGGATGGATGCAAGCGGATGGAGGCCTCTTTTTTTGGATTCTGAATTTTGGCATTACCCTGCCACTGCTTCTCATCTTGCTGGTGATGGTTGCCATTCGAGACGACTCGCGATTCAGGAGCTTTTGTTTTCCCGCGCTCGGCATCTTCGCCATCTGCTTCCTTTTTGCGTTTGCTCCGTGGGAATGGGATAATACGAAAATGCTCATTTGGGCATGGCTCGTGTGCGCCCCCTTTCTTTGGCAAAGACTCTTTGCGCCCTTGCCACAGATATTCCGATTCATCCTTTGCGTTGTTCTTTTTTCGAGTGGCGCCCTGTCATTGATTGGCGGCCTTGATGGTCGCCATGGATACAAACTCATCAACCGCTCGGAACTGGCGGCGACCGAAATCGCATTACAAGACGTCCCACGTGGTTCTCGGATTGCCATCGATCCCGACTTCAACAATCCAGTGATGCTGCTCGGATGGCCCGTCAGTTGCGGCTATGAGGGGCACCTTTGGAGCCATGGACTGGATTACAAAGCCCAGTGGCTGAAATTGCAAAATGTCCTGTCCTCTCGACCAGGATGGAAATGTGATGCCAATGACCTCAATACTCAGTGGGTTTTCCGGAAAGGCGGCAAACTCGAATCCGTCACAGACGGCACTCCTTAACTCAGCGAAAAGAGAGACCCACTAAGATGGGATCGCGCGCCAAAGCATCACAATGATCACAGCAAAAACGAGGCAGAGAATAAGAAATTTGACTTTATCATTCTGGATTTCACGCGCCAGGGGCTTGCCCTTTTGAGAGTAGGATGACTTACTGCTGCGCGGCATAATGAATGGCGCAGGCGAGGCTACTTCTACATGAATTTTGATTTTTTTACGCTCCAACTCTTTCTTTCTCTCCTGCTCTTTTTTGGCCTCAAGGATGAGCGTTTTTTTAAGCGCTTGCTCTTGGCGGTGCAGGCCCGCCTGCTCTTTTGACAGGCGATTCTGCTCGTCAGTGACTTTTGTCGATGAGGACAACTTGGAGAAGCGCATTGGATTTAGTTAGCGGAAGCGTTCCAGATGTAGATCAGAATTGCGATAACAGCAATGGCTTGCAAAGGGAACGTGAAGGCAAATCCATTCTTGAGCCAAAAAAAGAATCCCCGATCCTCCTCAAACGAATAGTTGCCCTCGCTAGAGTTTGAATAGGAATCGTCATCCGATGTCGTATCGACCGAGATCTTGGCTTGGGCTTTGATGTATTCCGAGCGGGCATCTTCGACGGCACTGATCGCCTTGCTTAGTTCACGCGGTAAATCATGGGGACTCCAGGAACGCGTATTAATAGCCTCCAAGTGGCTTAAATGCTGGCTGAAGGATTGATGGATCGAGTGCATCTGCTCAACCCTTTTCTGAGACTCCTCAATCTCTCTTTGCACCACCACAAGAGCGCGGGTGAATTTATCGAGAAGATCGGAGCGACCTTGATCTAAGGAATCCTGACGTCGCTTGAGGTCCTCCAAGCGAACTTTTTCACGCTCGATTTCCTCTTGCTTCTGCTTGAGGCTTTCTAGTTCCGCACGCACCTGCTGCACTTTGTCGCCAAGCTCTCCGTTTTCCTCATCAGAAAGATTAAGATACGTGTCAGAAAGTTTGCTGCTGTGGTCGGATCCCATAATGCGCAGTTTTATTAATCCTTTCGAGTGACGCTATCCAGCCAAATTATAAAAAAACGCGAAGGTTTTTTCCAAAGCTTGTTTCCTTCGGTTTTTAGGATGTCAAACGGGCTCCACTTTGGCCCTTTCGATAAAATATCCCCATAAAAACATAGACTTTCCTGTTCTCTTTCGAGATTGCCACACAGCAGGATCGGAGACCCTTATTGCCATCATGGAAGCCACGCTGCGCTCGATTAGTCCACAATCTAGAGAGACCTCATACCGATTTTCCGCTTCGCCCGGATCAATGCCATTTACGCAAATTTCAAATCCGCGATCGATTTCGACGTTGAAGATGCGATATTCAAAATCTATAAACTTGAAAAATGCCACTCGACTTGATTTGCGTTCACCTCTCCCCCAAGTCCATTTTCATTTTCACCAGCGGCATCGGCACTAAGCTCGAACAAAAAATCTGATTCACCATTACACCTATTTTTTATGACCCTTCTTGAATGTGATCTTCCCGGCATCAAAAAACTTCGCAGTGGAAAAGTCCGTGAGGTTTTCGATCTCGGCGACTGCCTCCTCATTGTCGCCACCGACCGCATTTCGGCCTTCGACTGCATCCTGCCAACAGCAATCCCGCGAAAAGGCGAGGTCCTCACGCAGATGTCGGTATTCTGGTATGACGTTCTCGACTTTATTCCCAATCACTTCATTACAGCGAGATTCGAGGCGTTCCCATCCGTACTGCATCCGTTCGAGGCCCAACTCGCAGGCCGATCCATGCTCGTTCGCAAGGCCAAGCCGCTTCCGGTGGAATGTGTCGCGCGCGGCTACATTGCCGGCTCCGGTTGGAAGGAATACCAAGGCTCGGGAACCGTGGGAGGCCATGAGGTACCAGCGGGATTGCAGCAGTCCGCGAAGCTTCCTGGCACCCTCTTCACCCCATCCACAAAAGCCGAGACGGGGCATGATGAAAATATCACTTGGAAGCAATGCCGCGCCATTCTCGGTGATGAGCTAGCCACCCAAGTGCGCGACCAGACGATCGACCTTTACGAGCATGGTTGCTCTCATGCGGCGCAGGCGGGCATTTTGATCGCGGACACCAAGTTCGAGTTCGGTATTGCCGATGACCGCGTGATCCTCATCGATGAATGCCTCACGCCCGACTCCTCTCGATTCTGGCCGTCAAACTCATGGACGGCTGGGAGCAATCCCCCCAGCTTCGACAAGCAATTTGTTCGCGACTATCTCGAAACGCTCGACTGGGATAAAACCCCTCCCGCACCCGAACTCCCAACCGAAGTGGCGGAAAAGACTTCGCAAAAATACATTGAAGCCTTCGAGAAATTGACCGGCCGCAAACTCCCCTCGTTCTGAGCCGAGCCTCAGATCCCGCGCCATCAGGCGCGCAACCAATCCTCTCTTGATATGGAAACCCTCAAAACACTTGCCGTAGTCCTCAGCTTGGGAAGTTTGGCGGGGCTGAACTTGTATCTCACCGTGCTCGTAAGCGGGCTCGCCATTCGCTTGGATTGCGTCACTCTTCCCGCTTCGTTGAATGGACTGGAAGTTCTTGGTCACCCGATCGTCATCGCCCTAGCGGGGATTTTGTATTTATTTGAGTTTTTTGCAGACAAAATCCCTTGGATCGATACCGCTTGGGACTCTGTTCACACCTTCATCCGCCCAGTTGGCGCTGCGGCGCTTACCGTTGCAGCCTTGGGGGAGGTGAACCCCGTTTTTGAAGTCATTGCGGCCCTTCTTGCCGGCAGCATGGCCCTCTCGTCTCACCTCACAAAAGCCGGCACGCGCCTTGTGGCGAACACCTCGCCAGAACCTTTCACCAATATCGGTCTGAGCCTCGCTGAGGACGGCATCGTGCTTGCCGGCCTGAGTCTGATCGCGTGGAGTCCGCTTGTCGCACTGGGTATTGCAGTCGCACTATTCATTGCGATCATCGCCATTCTTCCCATCCTGCTGAGAAGCATTCGCAGGCATCTCTGGTTCGCCTGGCGGAAACTCAAATGTCCACCCGATGATAAAAAACCCGATGCCCCAGAAGCATCTCTACCCGCTCATTGGGACGCCCTTTTAAGAAGATCGCATAGCAACAAAAACCCCGTCGAGTGGGCCCTGCCTTGCGTTACAGGCAAGGGTTCTTTATTGACCCCCAACATTCATGGTTGGCTCGTGCGACTCCAAGGAGGCTCGCAGGAAATCCAATTCATCGGTCGCACTTGGCGAGGCTCCACCTTTGCGGCGATCGATTGTCACCACGGAACCGCTGAGTTCCATTCCGGCTTCATGGCAGATCGGATTTCCCTCGTTCATCGAGATGGATCCCCTCACCAGCACTTCGATCTTGACCACTTGCACTCGAAGTCCGCCCAATTCGCCATCGAGACAATTCAAGCCCCACGCGAAGCCACAGACGAACCGGAATAAGGGCGGCGGAAATTTAAAAACCCAAACCTCACTGCGCTTAACGATCCGGCGGAGATGGACGAGGGGTCTGAACGATGACCCTCTGCGTGGGATTACCTTGATCGTCTAGATCCTCGGCCGTTTGTCTTGCAAGGAGATGTTCCTCAAACAGAGCAACAGCTTGGACGCGATTGCATAAATCACTCGCATCAACCAACTCCAAACGCTCATTGAAATCACGGAAGTCCACCCTCACCTTTCCCTGAGTGAGAATTTGAACAACGATGCCAAGAGCTTGGGAATTTGAATACCCCAGTTTGAGCATGTATTCGTCGATTTTTTCCCCCAGCGGCTTGATCAGATTTCCGCCCGATTGCAGGCCCAACCCCTCACTAAAAAGTTTGGTCTCTTTGATAGCGATCTCAGACGAACGAGGTGACGACACACTTGCCATACGCGCGAACGATAGCAAATACCCCATTTATGCAACGAACTATTTTAAACGAGGAGACGCGCTCCGAAGCTAATCCCAAATGCCAAAAAAAAAGCCTTTGAAAACTCCGTTTGGGAATGCGAAAGCCCCATGGGGCTTAGAAAAACCTGCCCCCTGGCCTAGCGCGAACGAGGTGCCTGAATCACGATTCTCTGGGTCATATTTGACGCAGAAGCCTCCGCTGAAACAGGCTTTTTCATATTGACGATATGTTTATCAAAAATATCGACCGCCTCTGTTCGCGAAAATAAAACACCCTCCTCGAAAAGTTGGAGCCTCTCGGTGTGATCGCGGAAATCAACTCTCACCTTCCCCTGAGTCAGGACTTGAACAACGATGCCTAGCGTCTGCGAATTGGAATACCCCAGCTTGAGGATGTATTCCTCGATTTTATCCGATAAAGTTTTATACAAATCTCCTCCGAGATTCGATGCACTGGGATGGTTAGGAATCTTGGACTCCTTAATTGTGATTTGGGAAGCGGATTTCGCTGGGGGTGGGGACATAGGACTTTTTTATCAAAATCCGTCAAAATGCCACGATTTTTTTTGGGAATCTCACCATCCCCCTGCACCAATAGCTCGAACGCCACCCCCATTGAAAACGTGATACTAAAAATTGGCCGAGGCGAAGAACCCATGACCCTTTTCTTATTACAGTTTTGCGACCATGAGCAAGACGATGGGATGCGGTTGTGGATAACCAGTAAAAACCATCGTCGGATTCGCGCAAGCATCTCGATAGCTCGAGCGCGTATAGTGTCGGCTAGAGAGGATCCCGGCGCGGTTCCAAGATTTGGCACGGCTGATGCTCAGTATATCTCAACCCACCTTGAACAATGAAAAAAACAATTATTACCTGCCTGAGTGTTTCCTGCATCGCATTGAGCAGCTTTTATTTTGCTGACCAATCCTCCAGCCCCAAAAACACCTCCACCCTTAAACAGCCGATCGCTGACCCTAGCGGGATCGCACCCGTTACAGTAAATGACAACGAGCACGCCACCTCGAACTTTTCTCAAGCGAGCGCGCAACCGTCAGCTTTAAAAGTTACGTCCCCAATTCGCTCGACAGATTCGGATGCGCTCGGCTCAGCCACGACTCAAAACACAGCCTCCCATTCTCCCCATGACCGATCAAAACCGAGCGCTCCCGCGAATGACGAGACTCCGACAAGCTACGAGGTCGTTCAACTCCTCCAAAGCACCGACATGAGCAACCCCCAAGAGCGCGAGAAAGTCGTAGCTCGAATGTCTCAAATCGAGGAGGCCCGCATGGATAGTGTCCTAGATAAGGCTGACCAACTCGGAATCCCCATCCGCATCGATGCAGGCGGCGGAAAGGTCTCCGTCCTCCACGATTTTCGTGGCGACCAACCGCTCTACCGCACCACCAACAACCGAAATGCGGCCATCTCCACAGGAGCGAACCTCCTTCAATCTACCCCCTACGGACTCGATGGCGCCGGCGTAAAAGTCGGCGTGTGGGATGCTGGATCTATCCGGACCACTCATAGGGAACTGACTGGGCGCGTCACAAAAAAGAATGCCACATCCGCGCTGGACGACCATTCGACACATGTGGCCGGCACCATCGCATCCAGCGGAGTCGATGCGAACGCCAAAGGAATGGCTCCAAAATCCACGATCGATTCCTACGATTGGGATAACGATTACGCTGAAATGACTGCGACCGGCGCAGCCACGGCGACCGCTCTCGCTTCCGTATCACTTTCAAACCACTCCTACGGATACGGCGCGAACTCCGATGACATGGGCCGCTACGAGAAGGAAGCCCAGACAGTGGATGCTCTCGTCTGGGCCATGCCCTATTACCTCCCGCTTTGGGCCGCAGGCAATGAGCAAGACTCCCTCACCGCACTCGGCGGCTACCAGTCCATCACATTCAATTCGCTCGCAAAAAACATCCTCACCATCGGGGCTGTGAATGATGCCGTCGTGGCCGGCGTTCGCAATCCCTCCTCCGGATCGATGAGCCCATTCTCAAGCTGGGGGCCTACTGATGACGGCCGCATCAAGCCTGACCTTGTTGCCAATGGCGTGAGTGTTTACTCGAGCACCGCAGGCAGCGACTCCTCCTACGATGGCACCTACAGCGGCACCAGTATGGCAACGCCGAATGCCGCCGGCTCAGCGGCCCTCCTACAGCAACTCTATGCGAACTCATTCGGTCAGCGTCCGCGCGCCAGCCTACTCAAAGCCCTCCTCATCCATACGGCAGACGACCTCGGGAACCCAGGCCCCGACTACAAGTTCGGCTGGGGATTGATCAATCTGAAAGCCGCGGCGGATATCGTTCTCGCGCACAAGGCCACCCCCTCGGCACCACGGATTCATGAGAATGCCATCACATCCACACTGAAAACGACAACGACCACATTCACGTGGGATGGAGTCAGCCCCATCCGAGCCACCCTTTCCTGGACAGATCCAGCCGGAACGCCACAAACCGCTGCCGACAGCAGGACTTCCAACGTTGTTCACGATCTGGATTTGAAAATCACAGGCCCCGATGGAGCCACCACTTATCTTCCCTATGTCATGCCATTCGTGGGGGCCTGGACTGCCGCCGCCATGTCAGCCTCTGCGACCACAGGCAAAAACCGGGTCGATAATACCGAACAAGTTTACATATCCAACCCAAACAGATCAGGCACCTACACGGCCACTGTTTCTATGGATGGCCAGCTCACCACAAACTCCCAACCCTTTGCACTCGTTGTCACCGGTGTCTCGGGCACAATCACGCCGCCTCCCACACCGACGCCGACGCCATCCCCCACACCAACTCCATTGAATCCCGCTCCCACCCTGAGTCTCACCTCACCGACCAACGGATCCAGCATCACACTCGGAGCTCAACTCACACTCTCGGCCAACGCGGCTGACCTCACATCAAACGGCGCTGTCGGAGTCGTCTCCAAAGTGGAATTCTTCAATGGCACAACCTCACTTGGAGCCGCGACCACAGCTCCGTATTCGATTACGTGGAAACCCACCGCTGCCGGCAATTATATCCTCATTGCCCGCGCCACCGACAATCAAGGTGCGAGCGGGACATCGGCGTCGGCCACAGTCAGCGTCCTCGCACCGCTTCCCGCTCCCACCATCTCCTCTTTCGCTCCAACGAGCGGATCTGTCGGAACGAGCGTTGTGATCAATGGAACAAACCTCTCGAGCGTCACAGGAGTTCAATTTAACGGCATCGCTGCCTCCGTCTGGAAAATCGTCTCAGCCACCCAACTCAGTGCCACTATCCCCCTTGGAGCCACCACTGGACCAATAAAAGTATCCACCCCCACGACGAGCGCCACGAGTTCCGCAAGCTTCACTATCACAACACCGCTCACCCGCGTCGTCATTAGCCAAATCTACGCCGGAGGAGGACGCTGGTGGTCGGACTACAGCCATGACTATATCGAGCTTCACAACCCCGATGCGACACCCGTTCGATTGGATGGATGGACCCTCCAGCTGGCCGGCGGATCCGGATCCAGATGGACAGCCGTTTCGCTTAAAGGCTCCATCCCCGCAAAAGGCTACTATCTGGTGGCCCTTGCCGGCGGTCGGTTCGAATACGATCTTCCAAAAGCCGACGCCTCCGAATACTTCGACCTCGCTGTCAAACAAGGCAAAGTCGCCCTCATGCGAAACGCCATCCTTCTAAGCATCCCCTCGCCCCTTGGTTTGCCTCACCTCAGTGACCTTGTTGGTTACGGCTCAGCAAACGCCTACGAAGGATCCTATCCCGCCATCTCGCCGGAACGCTACGATGCCATCTTCCGCGCGAATGCTGGGGCCACCGACACCAATGACAATTACAAAGACTTCGACTGGGGCTACGCTGAACCGCGCAACTCAGCAACACCTGTCACCCTCCGCAAAAATCAGCTCTTCCCAAGAAAATTCCGCTGATACCTATTGTTCTTTGAAAGGGCAACATGCATTCATCAGTAAATCACGGGAAGGTTGCCCCATGTCCTTTTCGACAAAAGTCCCTAGATGCTGATCCAGACTGGGTGGATTTTATGACACATTTCAGGCTTGGATTCGTTCCCGTTTTCTAGTATAAAAGTTAATACATTAGGAATTCCTGTGGCCGCGTTAGACGGGTCAGGATGCCAACCGGGGAAGGAGAAAATCCCACGGTGGTTTGCTAAAAGCGGAAACGCTAAGCGATGTGCGGGTGACGAGCCCGAACAACAAAATCTCCTCGGACTTTATTGACCGCCGATCCTGATACAGGCCGGCGGTTTTTTATTGCCCGAGATTCCTGGTGAGAAACCCAAAAGGAGACACACCATGAACACACTCGAAACACCATCCATCCGCGTTCTCGCGCACAATCCAGACCACCACCTCTGGAACAACCACGGCACCTGGTGGTGCCACTACACCGTCCACCTGCCGGACTACACCAAGCGCCGGGTGCGACAGAGCCTCGGCACCCCGAGCGTCGAGCAGGCCCGCAAGCTGCGAGACAGGCTCCTCCAGGCCAAACCTACAAGCGGCCTATCCGAGCGGTAACCAGAACTGATCCGAGAACAACAACAAACCTATGGTTGAATTTTCTGGTTGGTTGTGGGTTCTTTTTTGAGGAGCCCTTTTTGGCGGAATAGGTCGATCGTGCGTTCCTTGTAGTGCTCCCATTCTTCGTCGAAGCACTTGCTGGTGAGGCCGACGAGAATCCTGTCGGCGAGTTTTTGGGCTGCTTCGGCACTACGTGTCACTGGGTCTTATTCGTGAGTAGCATACGTTATGAATCGGGCTTTTTTTGAAACTTAAAAACCCTGCGTCTCGCATGAATAAAGGAGACGTGGCTGGACCCGGAATCGAACCGGGGACACGAGGATTTTCAGTCCTCTGCTCTACCAACTGAGCTATCCAGCCGCTGAGCCATTAATTATGCAGACGAAAAGCGGAAGATCAAGTTTTTTAAGATGACTCCAAAATTTCGGAGCGACTGAATTAGCGTCTCTAAAATGACGACGGGTCTGATTACTCACGGTTGGAGATAATGTCGCCTAACTCGTCGGCCTTGCGAGAAAGGCGACTGGAGAGAATAAAAAAACTGGGAACCCAGAGGCCAATGAAAATACCGAATCTCTCCCCGTAGGCGCGGTTTTCTTTCGTGGCTGTGAACCAAGTAGCCACGGCGGCTATGATGGATAGGAATCCCAGATAAAGACAAACATCGGAGATCATCCGAAGGTTCTCGCGGTTATAGGTATCGCAGATGGGCTTGAGGCGCTGGGTGAGTTTTGAGGTGTCCATAGTCTATCGACCGTCGACCGGCGCCCTTGCAGTGTCAAAGGATTTGGATTTAGGTATTCCCCCCATGAAAAAAATATTCCTGCTGATGGCCTTGGCTGCCGTTTTGCTATTCGGCGGTGTCGTTATTTTTCTAAGGACTGGCGGCCCCTCCGATGCCGCTTCGTTGGCTTCAGCAGATAGTATTTTATTTGTGAACATTCCGAATACCCCCCGTTCCGCTATACGCTGGGGGAATACGGCTCTGGCCAAAATTGGAAGGGAGCCCGAGATGAAAGCGTTCCTCGAAATGCCACTGGCGAACGTTCAAGCATTGCCTGGCTCGAAAGAGGCACAGGAACTCCTAATAAGCCTCAAACCAGCCACGCTCTTTCTCTCCATCACCAAAGACGCCTCCAGCCAGACCGCTGCGCTTTTGGGATTCCAATTTTGGGGTGCTAGGGGCAATTTCGATGAGTCTGTTGGACGGCTTCGTTCTCAAATTCCGACTTCAAAGCCTGCCGAACTACGAGAGACTCACAATGGTTGTGCGATCCTAGAATCCCAGCATGGAGATCGATCCCTCTTCTCGGGTTGTGCTGGGCGCTGGGGTTTTCTGTCCACCAACCTCACTGAACTCAAGGCGGCCTTGGATCGAGTTGCCAAACAGGGAGCCAATCCGCTGGATCAGAACCCCCGGTTCATCAAGGCCTGCTCCGAGCTTCTCTCGACCCCAGATTTACTGGTGTTCATTCAGCCCGAACGAGCCATCGACTCGCTCCTCGCTGCGGGTCAGGCATTGGGGGCAGATCCCATCCCAGCTCAGGTGGATCAACTCAAATCCATCCAAGCCATAGGGGCCACACTCAAGCTGGACGGCGCATTACAACGCGATGCGATATTCATTCTGAGAAAGCAAAGTCCACCGATCACTCGGAGCCTTACGCATGAGGCCATGAAGCTAACGACCGCAAAGACGACCCTGTTTTTGGATTTTGCTCTGAACTTTGAGGCCCTTCCTGGCTGGGTGGAATCCATGGTAGGTGAAAATCAGAAAACGGCCGCGATCGCAAAACCGCTCGCGGAGGCAGCTGCGGCTAGCTTCGCTCCCGACTGCGCCGTGATGGCGAACTGGACTGAAGGAAGCATGGCGCCCTCCCCTATCCTGTCTGTGCTGATCAAAAATGGCGATCGTGCTAGAGAAACCCTCTCACAGGTAATACCGCTTGCCCCTGGCGCTACATTTCAAAAAATCGACGGCATCGATCTCTATACGATCCCGACACAATACGGAACCCTCACTGTCGCTCAGAACGATCTATTTATGCTCGCAGGCATGGACCCAGCATTGGTGACCCAGGCAGCCAAAGGCGCGACTGGCGAGAAGACTTTAGTGGAATCGGCCCCATTCCTGCCGGCTCTTGGCATATACGAATCGGCCAACGAAGGGTTTTGCTACATTGATACCGGCACTGCCTTCGAGCGTCTCTACAGCAGCTTTGTTCCCGTGCTTCGATTTGGAGCGCTCGTGATGCCTTCCATCGGAAAAATGATGGACATTAACAAACTGCCCAAAGCCGAGACCATTTCACGCCACCTACCTCCGATCGTCCTTTCGCAAAAAAGGACCTCCGAAGGCACGCTCATTGAATCCAGCGGACCAGTGAGCATGAGTGAGTTTTTGTTAATCGGTGCGGGAGCTTTCGGGGCAACAAAATGGCCCTTGTTTCAGTAACCGCAGTTTAAAACAAATCACCGCACCTCAAGAGTCGTGCCTTTTTTAACCAACTGGCAAATGGCAAAGGCATCCCAGTTGGCGAGACGGATGCAGCCGTGGCTCTGGTTTCGACCGATGCGATCTGGATAGCTTGTGCCGTGCATGCCGACACTTGGGCGATTGATACCCATCCAAACTATGCCTACCGGGCTATTCGGCCCAGGAGGAAGATTGTACGCCGTCTCACTGCGAACTCCGGTCTCCAAAATCGATTTATCCCACCGGAAATAAGGGAGGAGAATATTCCCAGTGATCTTCCATTGCCCCTCGGGAACAGGAATTTCTGTCGATCCGGGAGTGCAGGGAAAGCAAGCCACCAACTGGTCACCCTCGTAAACCTCGATCAATCGCTCTGCTCTGAGAAGCACCAAGTGCCGCTGGGGTTCTGGAGTCGGGGTTGGCGCTGGCGTCGGGACAGGTGTGGCCTTCGCCACGCTCTGCGGTGTCGAAGCTTGGACTGGCTTGGACAAATCAAACGGCGCTCCGATTGCCTGTGGGGGTGCTTCCGGCTTAGGGGTAGAGCTCGCCGCCGCCGCTTGTTTTTCAGCCAACTGGCGTTCGGACCTTTGTTTCTCCAGCAACTTCACATCGGCCATTAAAAACTCCTTCACTTTCGGCACACGAATCACCGCACCGACAGAGAGGTCTTTTATTTGAGGATTCAACTCTTGAAGGAAATTCAAATCACAATGGAAGCGCTCCGCTACGGCCTCCCAAAGGCTCCCGTAGAGCAAGGCCTTCAGTTTTTCCTGCTCTTCTGGAGTCGATGCGGTGGGCCCCACCCATTTGGCATCATCATCCCCAACGGTATACTCGCGATACGGATTCGCGATGTGGGAAACGTCGGGCATTTTTCCACGTGGAATGCCCCGTGCGTCGCAAAAGCGGTCTGCCGCCTTTTGAGTGAACTCGCCACTCAGCCCATCCAACTTTCCAGGACGGAATCCCGCTTGATCCAAAAAAATCTGCAAACGTAGCAATTCCATACGAGCAGGATCGTCGGGAGAGGGCTTCGGCGTTTTCCCCAAAGGCTGCGCCTCGACCGCAAAGGAAAAGCCCATCGCGCAAAAAAACGAAAATAAGGCACACACCCAAAATACCCGATGGAACATAATACAACTCCATAGCAGGCAACCCATCTCTAGCAAGCGGGATGTAAGGGGAGATCCTACCTTGTCTGTGAGGAAACCCCTCGCTAGCATCCCGAGCGATGAGGATTATCGTTACGGGCTTGATCGGTCAGTATGCCTTCGGAGGGGTGACGTGGGATTACATCCAGTATGCCCTCGGCTTCCGCGCCCTCGGTCACGATGTGTGGTATCTCGAGGATACCGGCACTTGGGCCTACGATCCCGTCAAAATGGAACCCAGCGCGGATTGTTCTCATAATACAGCCTATCTTGGGAGGGTGATGGAAAAGTTCGGCATGGGTGACCGCTGGATCTATCGCAATGGCGCCGACGAGACCTATCACGGCGTGGCCAACGCCACCGAAGCCGAAAAGATCATAGCCTCGGCAGATGTGTTGGCCAATGTCTCCGGCGCCTGCTGGCTGAGACCAGAAAGTGCCGCCATCCCTCTTAAACTCTTCCTCGACGGAGATCCCATGTTCACCCAGATCGGATTGGCAAACGACCCCGATTCGGAATACGCCAAACGCGTGGCCTCGCATGAACGCCATTTTTCCTTCGGACTGAATATCGGCCAGAAAGGATGTGAAGTCCCGACGGCAGGCCTGCATTGGCGTCCCACTGTTCAACCGATTGCGCTCGACTATTGGAACCCTGCTGCGCCTACGATGCCTCATATTGCGGACGGAGCTTGGACTACCGTGATGAACTGGGCCAGCTACGCGCCCAAGGATTTCCAAGGGAAAAAATACGGTCAGAAGGATATTGAGTTCGAGCGCTTCCTCGACCTTCCTCAAATCTCGGATGAAAAATTCGTTCTCGCGATGGGACAAGGCGTGGGCAACAAGCGCCCCACAACGATGCTGGAATCCAAGGGTTGGAACATCATCGAGCCGGACACCTACCTTCCCGACTACACGACCTACCACGAATTTCTCTTACGCTCCAAAGGCGAATGGAGCATTGCGAAAAATGGCTATGTCACCTCGCGCAGCGGGTGGTTCAGCTGCCGCAGCGCTTGCTACCTCGCCGCCGGCAAGCCCGTCGTCGTACAAGACACCGGCTGGAGCGACCATCTCCCATCAGGCGATGGCGCAATCGCTTTCAGCACTCCCGAGGAGGCCGCAAAGGCGCTCGATCTCATCAACAAAAACTACAACCATCACTCGGCGGCCGCCCGTGCGTATGCCGAAACCCATTTTGACGCGGCACGCGTCTGCGAAGACTTGATACTATGAATACCAACAGCGCCTTGATCATCGTCGGCCACGGATCAACAGTGAACCCGGACTCCAGTGCTCCCACACTCGTTCATGCCCGAACGATCCGCGAAAAGGGACTTTTTTCTGAAGTGGCGAGCTGCTTCTGGAAAGAGGAGCCCACCTTCCGCGAAGTGCTTCGCATGGTCGATAGCGACGACATCTACGTGGTGCCGAACTTTATTAGCGAAGGGTATTTCACGCAGACAGTGATTCCTCGTGAACTTGGTCTCGATGGCAAAGTGACACGCATTGGCAACCGGACGATTCGCTATTGCGAACCTGCGGGCAATCATGCCGCGATGACGGGGCTTTTGATGAAGCAGGCGCAATCCGTGGCACCAGGAATCCCTACCTCCGAGACAAGCATCCTCATTGTAGGGCACGGCACTGGCCTCAATGAAAACTCCGCCCAAGCGGCCAAGCATCAAGTCAAGATGATCGAGCAGACTGGCGCCTACGCGGAGGTTTTTGCGACTTACATGGAAGAAGCGCCACTCATTTCCGATTGGGGTAAAATCGCTTCCCAGCCGAATGTCGTGGTCGTGCCGTTCTTCATCTCGGATGGATTGCACAGCTACCAGGACATCCCCGTTTTACTGGGTATCGCCGAAGATATCGGCCCTGCCGCCAGCCAGAGCGATGTCTTCCGCCGCAATCCCTACCACCTGCGAGGACGTCAGCTTTTCTACAGCGGAGCGATCGGCGCCGACCCAGGTTTCGCGGATATCATCCTCGATCAGGTGCGGGATTTCCGAGAGTAGAAGACCAACGCTACGCGGCGGCGATGATCTCCCGCAAATTCCCGGTGATGCGACCATCGTAGAGGGCCTTGCCGATGATGGCTCCGTAAAGACCCGGCATAAGTGAAAGGCGCTTCAGATCTTCGTCACAGGATACACCGCCGCTGGCGATGAGATTGCAATCCAAGAGGGCGAGCATTTTTTCCAACTCGGCAAAATTCGGCCCCTCGAGCATCCCATCTGTCGCAATATCGGTATAAATGATCGTCCCCGCGCCGGCCTTTTGAGCAGCGAGAGCCAAATCTGATGCCAATGTGGCCGTGGTCTCAGTCCATCCCTTGACCGCCACCTTGCCACCATTGGCATCGATGCCGACCGCGATGCGCTCCCCGCCGAACTTTGTGCAGAATCCCGCGATCGTCTCCGGGGACTGACAGGCCTTGGTTCCTAGAATAACGCGAGCGACGCCCGCATCAAATGCCGCGCAGATTTTTTCCTCGCTCCGCATTCCTCCTCCGAGTTCACAGGGGATTTTGACCGCCGCGCAGATTTTCGCGACGGAATCGAGATTCTGAGGTTCCCCCGTGAAAGCAGCGTCAAGATCGACGATGTGAAGCCAATCGGCTCCCGAATCCTCCCATTTTTTCGCGAAAGCGACGGGGTCCGAGGAATACACGACTTTTTCCGTGGCGAGTCCGCGGCGCAACCGCACGACTTCACCACCCATCAAATCAATTGCAGGAAGAAGAATCATAAAGTGGAAATAAAATGGCGAAGCAAAGCCAGCCCAGCGCCTTGGCTTTTCTCGGGGTGGAATTGGGTAGCGTGGACAGACCCCATCGACACGCTGGCGGCAAAGGGCGCGCCGTAATCACAAACCGCGCTGATGACTTCACTGTCTTCAGGCACCGGATAAAAAGAATGAACAAAATACATCGAGACATCACTTGGGAAGTCGGTGTAAAGCGACCCACGAACGTCGGAAAGCGTATTCCAGCCCATGTGCGGCACCTTCAGAGACCCACTGGGAAACCGCACCACGCGACCCTTGAGAATCCCAAGTCCGGGCACACCGGGGGATTCCTCACTGGACTCAAAGAGCAACTGATAGCCGAGGCAGATGCCGAGATACGGACGACCCTCCAATGTCCAGTCCCGAACAGAATCCCACATACCGCTGGCCCGAAGATTTGCCGCACACTGATGGAAGTGACCTTGGCCTGGCACAACAATTCCATCCACGTCGCCCAACTGCGTGGCTTCGGTGATAAGACTGGGCCTGACTCCGGCGACCTCCAATGCCTTGCAAACACTGCGCAAATTTCCGCTACCGTAATCAATGACGCCGATGGATTTTTTACTCATCCGTTAAAATTTCACTCCGCAAACGCGTCAGCAAATCAAAGCACACCCTTGGTACTCGGAACTCCCTGCACGCGGGGATCGATGCGGGTCGCTTGATCCAAGGCACGGGCGAGGGATTTAAAAATCCCCTCCGCCATATGGTGGGCATCCCGACCGGCCAAGATATCGACATGCAAATTCATGCCCCCATGCACGGAAATCGCGCGGAGAAATTCCTCGACCAGCTGAAAAGTGAAAGCAGATCCGATGACGTCCGCTTTTTTCGGAGCTTTGTAGCTCAGATAGGGGCGACCACTCAAATCCACAACCGACCTGACAAGAGCTTCGTCCATAGGAACGTAAGCGGAACCATAACGCTGAATGCCAACCTTGTCTCCCAAGGCGCTATCTAGGGCCTGGCCGAGCAGAATGCCTGTGTCTTCGACTGTATGATGGTAATCGACCTCAATGTCGCCCTTAGCGGTTAGTTCGAGATCCATGAGTCCATGCTTCGCAAAAAGCGTGAGCATGTGATCAAAAAAGGGAATGCCGGTGGAAATACGCGATTTCCCAGATCCATCGAGATGGAGTGTGAGTTGGATGGACGTTTCGGATGTCGTGCGCTCAAGAGTGGATTCGCGGGGCATGGAGACGACTTAAGCAGATGCCGACAACTTTGAAAAGGCCCGCGAACCACTCATTTAAAATCTTGCACCCCCTGCGCCATGGCATCGAAACTAGGCGCAAGCATGGAATCAGAAACTTATTTGGCTACGGCCGTCGAGGCCGCGCAGGCTGCTGGCGGATTTCTTCGGGCAAACTTCGGCCGCCCACTCACGGTGGATGAAAATCTCGCCCACGACATCAAACTCGAACTCGACAAGAGGACTCAGGTTTTGATCGAAACCCTGATCCTCTCCAAATTCCCCGACCATGCGATCTATGGGGAAGAAGGGATCAGCGGCGACCAGTCCAGCGAGTTCCAATGGATCATTGATCCGATCGACGGCACGGTGAATTATTTTTACTCGATCCCCCACTTCGCTGTCTCGATCGCACTCCGCCGCAATGGGAAAATCGTCGTTGGGGTCATCTACGACCCTATGCGGGACGAAATGTGGTCGGTGCGGGAGGGGCAACCCGCCTTGCTCAACGGACAACCTATCGCAGTCAGCACCCGCACGCAGCTCAGTGAGTCCATCGTTTCCGTGGGTGTTTCCAAGTCCCTTAACTCAATCAATCGAGGGCTTCCTCTTTTTGAAAAAATGGTCCGTGGGGCCAAAAAATGCCGCATGATGGGGAGTGCATCTCTCGACATCGCCTATGTTTCCTGCGGCCGCCTCGATGCCTACATCGAAAGCATGATCAGCCTCTGGGATGTCGCCGCTGGCATCCTTCTTGTGGAATCCGCCGGCGGACGAGTCGACCTTACTCCACACGAATCCGCCGCCGACAAATACGGCATCGTGGCAACCAGTGGCCTTATCCCGATCGAATGATTGCGACCGGCATCGGCTATGACGTCCACCGCCTCGTCACTGGACGTCCACTGATTCTCGGTGGAGTTGAAATCCCCCACCCGCTTGGTCTCGAGGGCCACTCGGATGCGGACGTTCTTTGCCATGCCATCGCCGATGCTCTTCTAGGCGCGGCTGGCGAGCCTGACATCGGTCACCTTTTTCCAAACACAGATCAGAGTATTCGTGGCATCAGCAGCTTGGAAATTCTTCGCCGCGTGCGGGCGTTGCTGGATGAGAAATCCATCGTCATTCACAACGTCGATTCCACCCTTGTCGCGGAGGAGCCCCGCATCTCGCCGTATCTTGGGAATATGAAGGAACTCGTCGGAGCTGCATTAAATCTCCCTCCAGCGCGTGTGGGCATCAAAGCCACCACCAACGAGACGATGGGATTTCTTGGCCGCGGCGAAGGCATGGCCGCCATGGCCACCGCCTGCGTGGACAGACCACTCTAGGCTCCCGCGAGGGTTTTTTCGATCAAGGCCGTGGCAAGCGGCTCGGTGATGGTGTCGAGTTCCTTGAGAAGGACCTTGAGTTGCGCTGTGGATCGACCCTCTATCGCGGACCTCACCGCGAGCACAAGCCGGTCTATTTCCAAGCGAACGACAACGGGCACCTCCCCCTCAAGCTGAGTCAGAGCCGCAGCAATGGCCGGCAGCATTTCGTCGGCTTTGATTTTCGCTTCTGTGAAGATGCGTTCATCCATGTCCTCAAAAGCGTGCTCCAGTGAATCGCCGAGCATCTTTTCCACCGCTTCATCGGAGACTTCGACCGCGCTTTGGATCTGCACCACGGTATCACGCAATGTGACAGTATCCCTCGCCAGAACGTGAAGAATGCCGTTGGCATCAAGTTCAAACTGCACACCGACTCTGGCCTGCCCCTTGGGTGATGGAGTGAAAAGCACATCCATCTCGCCGAGTTTCCAGTTGTCGCGGGCCATCTCACGCTCCCCTTGCAGAACGCTGATCCGCATCGACGCTTGATTCGCAACGGCATTGGTGAACATCTCTCCCGCTTTGCAGGGTATGGTCGTATTGCGGGGAATAATGACATTCATCAGGCCACCGAACGTTTCGATACCAAGTGATAGCGGAGTCACGTCGAGGAGTGTGACATTTTGCAATCCCCCCTCGAGTATGCCGGCTTGAATAGTCGCCCCGAGAGCCACGGCTTCATCCGGATGCTGACTCACGTCTGGCTCACGGCCAAAAAGCGAAGCCACAAACTTCCTAACAAGCGGCATGCGAGTGGCCCCGCCGACCAGCACCACGGCGTCGAGTGAGGAGGTTTCCAAATGCGCATCGGCCAGTGATTGCAGGCAGTGCGCGCGCGTCCTATCGACCACGGGCTGGCAAATGCCTTCCAATTCGGCACGGAAATAAGACTTCCCATCCCACTCGAATGATTCCGCATCGGTCAGATGACGTTTGATTTTTTCCGCATCGGTCACGGGGATCCCCCATGCCGCAGACAAAGCCGCATCGAGATCATCGCCCCCGAGACGAGTATCCCCGTTCGTGGATAAAACCTCAAAGACACCCTGCCTCAACTCCAGGACCGAAATGTCAAATGTTCCCCCGCCCAAGTCATAAACCGCTACCCGAGCATCCTCGCCCAAGCGATCGAGTCCATAGGCCAATGCAGCTGCTGTGGGTTCACTCAGAAGGCGCTCGACAGTAAATCCTGCGGCCTCACCTGCCCGCTTCGTCGCCGATCGTTGGGCATCGTTGAAATAAGCGGGCACGGTGATCACCGCTCGGTCGACCACGCGACCACAGGCCTTTTCGAGATCGGCCTTGAGTTTAGCGAGAATGAGAGCGGAGACATCTTCTGGGAGAAGGGGGGGGCTTCCGACCTGAACCCGAAGACTGGACGCGGATGCCCTTGTCCCCATGAGCCGCTTCACCGAGGTCACAACCTGCGACGGATCGGTTTTTCTTTTTTCCAAGGCAGGCCAACCTACCAGATGCTCATCGGTACCCGCTTCAAACCAAACCGCAGAAGGAGTCAATCGTTGGCCAAGCTCATCGGCAATGAGAACCGGGAAGCCGCTTTCCATTACACCCACAAGAGAGTGGGTCGTACCGAGGTCAATTCCTGCAATCATGCAAAAAATCGTCTGCCGAGGGCAGAGAAAATCAACGGCGACGAGGACGCGGGGCGTGACCGGACTCGCGGAAGGTGATGCGACCCTTGGTCAGGTCGTAGGGTGAAATCTCAACAGTGACTTTATCCCCAGGAACAATGCGGATAAAATTTTTTCTCATCTTTCCAGATATGTGGGAAAGGATGACGTGATCGTTGGAAAGCTTCACCCGAAAAAGAGTTCCGGGAAGAACATCCACAACAATACCGTCAGTAGTTATACAATCGTCTTTAGCCATTCAAACATCTGAATACAAGCGGGACGAAGGGAACGCAACACCTAACCATACAAATGCTCTAGGATTCGCATTAGGCACTTTCTTTTTATTGCTATTTCCAGCCACAAACATAATACAGGCTTGGGTGTATTATGTTTTCACAAGCGCCATTGTGGGATTGTGGTTCAAGGACAGCTTTACTTTTGGTGATTATCGCCTTCCTCGCGAGCATGAGCTTGATGGCGACAGAGAAAGAAACACCAGTTGCGCAGGCGGGGCTTACCGCTGACGCCGCTTTTGAGGAAGCTCGAACCTTATTCATCGAGAAAAAATATCTCGAAGCGGCTGCTGTTTACTCCAAGTTTAGAGAGGACTATGGAAAATCAGCGGAAGCCGAAACGGCTCTGCGAAACTCTCTGTATCCCCTTGCCTATTGCCACATGGCATTAAAGGACTATCCCCGCGCCGTGACAGCGATCACGGAAGCCATAGCGGCAACTCCGCCGCTGGCACCCGAGCGCCTGCTCGAGCTTCAGTTTTGGCTGGGAGTATCCTGCTTTCAAACACAAGACGCTATCACCGCAAGGGAATCACTGGAAAAATTCATCTCCATGGCCGAGGAGGGATGCACTAAAAACCCCCTCTTCAAAAGGCTGAATCCCATAGCCAACCACATCCCAGAGGCCCGCTTGATGTCAGCCTCAACATGGCTGGCCGAGGGCAAACACCGCGAAGCCGCGGATCATTTCACGCAACTCATCCCCCTCTTGGACAAGGAAGATCGGGCTAGAGCCGTGATCTACCAACTCTACGCGCTACAAGAATGTTCCGACGACGAGTCAGCGCTTCGAATACTCCATGCCGAATACCCCAACATGCAGAGCATCCCTCAGATCATCTCTTTTCAGATGCTCATCTTCAAATTGGGAGACCGATTCCTGGAACGCGGCGAGTTTCGAAAAGCGATTCAATGCCTGCAAAAGGTGTGGCCTCGAGATCGAATGCTCAAGCATCAGGAGGAGCGATTGAGCACTCTAGAGCAACGTCTCAAAGCAGCGGATTTAAACTTGGCGGCAGACCCTTCCGCGAAAACTTTTGTATCGCGACTCATCGAAGACGTACGCCGCGAAATGGAAGGATTCAAAAAAACGGAAGACTTTGACGCCGCACTCCAATTCCGCCTCGCGATGGCTTACCTTCGAATGGAACGCTACCGGGAAGCGGCCCTCATCATGGAAAACATGGTCGCCACTTTGCCTCCCAATACACTCAATGAACAAGCCTCGCTGAATGGGATTCGTTGCTGGAATGCTCTTGAGAACTGGCCCAAGTCGATCGCGAGCGCACAGACTTTTTCCAGTCAATTTCCGAACTCCAAATTTCTCCCACAGGTTCTTTTGATGGAAGGCGAAGCCTGCCGCACGGCTCTCGAATTTGAAAAGGCGGCGGAAGTATTCGCGCAACTTGCCGAGAAATTCCCCAAAGACGACTTCACTTCGCGGGCCCGATTCCTGAAGGCCTTCGCCCTTCTCCAATCGGAAAAAAACACGGAAAGTGCGGCTGCGTTTAGTGAATTTGTGACCGCATTTCCCACTCACGAACTGGTCGATGACGCCGACTACTGGCTGGGGATGTCCTGGGCCTTCGATAAACAATATGACAAAGCCCTAAAGGCCATGGATGCTTATCTCGAAAAACACAAAAGCGGCATCCATCGGGGCGCAGCCGTTTACCGAAAAGCCTATTGCCATCAGCAGATGGGAAAATTCGGCACGGCCATCGACGAACTCCACGACTACCTAGAGAAATACTCTGGCGAACCCGAGAATGGCGAAGCGAGAATCCTGCTCGGAAACGCCTTAATGAACGAGGGATTCATAGACGATGCCTTTGTCGTCTTTCGGTCTATTTCCGAGAGCGATAAAAAACTGCACGAGGAGAGCGTCTTTCGCACAGCAGATGGACTCAAGGCCTTGGAGGAAAAAGAGAAGTTCCGTGACCTCATGCAGGACTATATCTCCAAGAATCCCAAATCCCCTCGCGTGGCCGAAGCGATTGCCAATCTGGGATGGTATTACCGCCAGTCCGATCAAATCGACATGGCACGCGACACCTATTGGCGAGCGATTGCCGAGCACGGCAATGACCCCGACATCCGCTCAGTGGATGATCTTTTTCCCGCTCTAGCGCGACTATACCGCACCCCGGAAGACGCACTTCAATACCAGGCCCGCTTGGGAGACATGGCAATTGAAGCCAAGACTTCAAAAAAGACCTCTCTCCTCATGAGAATCCTCTACGCGCAATCGAGGAGCATACTCAAAACCGCCCCCGAGCAATCCCTCGCTCTTCTTCTCGAGGCATCCCAGTACGCTGATGTGAGGACAACGAACCCAGTTCTTTTGGTCGATTTTGCAAACGCAATTATCCAGTCTGGAAAAGAGAAGATGGGGGAAGAACTCTTACGCGACACATTGCGATGGAACCCGAGAGCGATACAAAAAGATCGTATTCTTTCCAGTCTGGGGGACATGGAGCTTCGCCATGGGAAAGAAAAAAACGCCCTCGAATTCTATGTGAGGTTCGAAAAGGAAACCCTCGGTTCCGCCATTTTTGGTGAAACCATGCTGAAACTGGCTAGGATTCTAAAAAAACGGGGCAACACCGCCGAAACCCTTCGTGTTTTGGATGCCATTCTCGCCTTCCCTGCAGCCAATGGTCAGGAAAAGGCCGAGGCCCTCGTCACCATCGGAGACATTCATCTTGCGAAGGGGAAACCCGAAATGGCGATCCCTTATTACCAACGCGTCTATGTGATGCATGGTCGATGGAAGCCTTGGGTTGCCAAAGCCTACCTTCGCAGTGGGGAAGCATTTGAAAGAATCAAAGACCACACAAGTGCCCGCCGGACTTATCACGAGTTGGTAAGCAATCCTGAGTTTGCGGAGTTTCCAGAAACGGAAACCGCTAACAAACACCTCCTCGCACTCGGCGGTCCCTTACCGCCCAAGGAAACAAATACCAAAACTCCGCAGGGATGATATATTTTTTATTCATTTTCTCCCTAGCAACCGCTTCAGCAGCAGATCAAGCCACTCTCGTGCTGAAAAATGGGACCAACCGAACTGGTGAGATTGTTTTCGCCGATGATCACCAGATCCGCCTCAAGATCGCTCTCGGCGATCAAGGGGACGCTACGGCCACAGTTTCCATTCCTCGGAGTGCTCTGGAGTCAATTGACTTTGAAAGCGACCCAGCTATGGAGGAACTTCTCGCCTCGCCTACCCCTTCGCGGACGGAAGAACTCGATGCACTTTGGACGAAATTCAGCCCTTGGCTTGCCACCCCCCACTCACCCACGGCACGTATCGGGTGTGCTCTGGGAGAATCGCTACTGGCTTCCTCCAATTCCAAGAACGCGAAAAGAGCGCTTGGAATTTTTAAGGAGGTAGAAAGCCAAGCTTGGAGCCAGACCGATCAAGAACGGGGCAAAGTGGGAAGACTTCAAGCCGTCCTAGCGTCTGGAAACGCTGGCGAAGCCATGCGCGAAGCCAAGGATCTTGCGCTCAACAAAGAGAATTTCACACTGCTCATCCAAGCGAAATTCATCATGGCTCAGGCCCGCCATAAGGATTTGTTGCGATTCCTCAAGGAAAACCCGCGATGGAAAGAGGACCCCATCGCAACCCCGGAGCGCCATCAAATCTACAATGAGGTTCTCGAACTCTATCTTTTTCCTGCTCTTTTTATGGGTTCTGAAAGCGAGTCCGCGGCACGCGGACTCTGGGGTGCAGTCGAAATTTACCGAGAGAGTGGCGAAGTCCCGCTTGCGATCGAAACCTGCCGTGACATCACGGCCCTCTATCCTGATACCGCCTACGCTTCCAAAGCCAAAGAGTTTTTGGCTCAACGGACCCCTGAGCAAATTGCGGTAGATAAAGAAAAAGAGGCCCGAGAAGCGATCTCCACGCCATCAAGCACCCCGCAACCCACAGCAACACCATCCGCCACACCCAATGATTCCCATGAAAACCCCCAGCCAAAATCAACTAAGAAGAAAAAAAATGGAAACCAACCCGCCAAAAATTAACGCATCAAGAGGCAGTCGCTTACATGAGTTCACAAAGGAGTGCCTTTGCGACGCTCAAGTGGATTTTAAATCACGGTCACTCGCTTGGATTTTCATTCTCGCAGCAACGATTCTTATATTCTCCCCCGCGACAGCAAGCGCCGCCGAGGTCACCAGCCACAAAAGCCTCCTCGACCTCTACCGAGAGGGAGGTCCCATTATGCACCTCATTGCACTCTGCTCCGTCGCCGTAATGGCTCTTGGGACGTATTGTTTTCTGATGTTTCGAAAAGCGAAGCTCATGCCCCCCACCGTCGTGAACCATCTGAACGGGCTGATGGGTCAACGTGACCTTCAATCCGCCTATGATTACTGCGCGGCGAATCCGTGCCTCCTCACTTCGATTCTTTCTGGAGCCCTCATGAAGGCCAATTTCGAACGCGACATGTATAATAAGACGTCGATGGAAAACTCGATCGCCGATGACTGTTTTCGCGATGAGACAAAGATGATGGTGGTAGTGAACTACATGAATACCTTCGCCGTTCTGGCTCCAATGATCGGGCTTCTCGGAACCGTTGCGGGAATGATCACCAGCTTTAGCGCCCTCACGGCAGGGAAAGCAGAAGCCACCGATCTCGCCAAGGGAATCGGAGAGGCGCTCATCGCGACCGGCGGTGGACTTCTTTTGGCGATTCCATCGATGTTTCTCTACTTCTTTTTCCGGGGATTGCTCACCTCGAATATGGCGGATCTCCACAAAACTCTTTCCCATACCCTCGACCTTTTTACCGGCGAAGCCCACAGCCACCCGCCTACCGCACGTTAAAACAAGATCATGTCCGCCATAAGAAGACGCATTCGTAGGGTTCAGCACGATGAGGTCGGTCTCCAAATCGCCCCCATGGTCGATGTGACGTTGTTGCTATTATTTTTCTTTATGCTGGCAGGAAAAATCACCAAAGCTGACAAGTTGATGGATATTAAAATCCCGCTCGCAAAAACGGGAAAAGTTCCGACAGATGAGGGCGCGAGGGATGTCGTCAACATTGATGCACAGGGTCAACTCTTCAGCGGGAGCCGAGCTGTAACCTCCAAGGAACTCACCGCCCACCTCAAACAACGATTCAAGGATTTTCCCCCGCTCAAACTTTCCATCCGAGCGGATGCCGGCACCCCCGGAAAAAAGATCAAAGAAGTCATGTCTATCGCGAGCGAGGCCGGAGCCATCGAAGTGATTTTTGGGGTCATTCAAAAATGAAACGTCTCGAACACCCCCAGATCGAACTGCAGATCGCTCCCATGATCGATGTTTGCTTCCTGCTTCTCTTTTTTTACATCCTGACATCGAAGCCCGTGAAGCAAGAGTCGGATATGACCATGACCCTCCCCGGAACTATCCCACAGGAACAAACTTTAGATATTCCCGACGAACAAAGACTTCTCATCCAAGACAACGGCCAAATCGTTCTCAACGATCTTCCGCTCGACTCCATCGAGAGCAGCGAACTACCCACCTTGCTTTCAACGCTGAAACGATTCAAAGAGAGCGCGGATGCCAATAAAAGCGAGGCCCTCATCACCCTCGACGTGAGCGACAATGCCATTCACCAACGTGTCGTTGACGTCTTGAATGCCTGCGCCATGGCAGGCATTCAAGGCGTGACTTTCGCGGGTGCCACAGGAGAGGAAGAATGACGCTCTCGCCATCACAGATCCCAGCGGGCGCTCAATCGGGTCGCCGTCGATTGGTTGTAACAATCATTTTAATCAGCCTCGGGATACATGCGGCAGCAGCCATCGTTGCGGGAATCGTCGTCGTCGCGCGCTATTTCGCCGAGGCACCGGCCGAGTTTAAAACCACCAAGGACGTCCGAATTCCAGCTAAAAAAAGGGAGGCAAAAATGAATATGGCGTCTCTTGATGCCATCGCGCCCAAACCGACCTTTAGCGACAAGATGCAAAGCTCCCGCCCAACAGCCTTTTCCCTGCCGGATATACCGAATCTGCCCCTAGATCAGATGCTGCCACTGGATCCTTCCCAACTCATCAGCGATCAAATGGCATCGCTCTCAAATGTCGAAGCCAGGGGAAGCGGCTCCGGAGCGGCCAGTACGGGTGCTGGAGGCTTTGGTGACAAGGGCATGAGCTTTTTGGGAATTCAATCGAGCGGGCAACGAATCCTCCTGCTTTTTGACGTTTCATCAAGTGTCACTCATAAAGCCGCCAAAGCAGGTGTCCCTCTCGAAAAAATCCAGCAAGAGACCATCTCACTCATAGGAAAACTTCCCATCACATCGAAGTTCGGAATCATCCAATTTACCCAAAACTACAAACCCTTCAGTAAAGAACTCCTTCCAGCCACGGACAACAACCGCGCAGCGGCAGTGAATTGGGTGCAGTCCGAGTGGGTGACGAAAGGGAGCATGTCGGAATCCGCAAAGGTTATATCAAACAGCCAAGGTTTGATTGGCGTTCTAGACCTAGCCACCGAGATGAAGCCGGATGTCATTTTTATCATTTCGGATGGGAGCTTTCAGTGGAAAGCGGGCGGTGGATCGGGAACAATCCCATGGACAGTCGTTAAAAAAAGGATCGCCGAAAATCTTTGCAAGTCCGGCGACTGCAAAGTGAACTTCATCACTTTTGAAGCCAAGACGGAAGACGCTAGGGAAATGAGAAGCATCTCCCAACGAAGCGGAGGAAAAACAATCGATCTGAAGTGATCTCTACGCTGGTCTATTGGATCGACGCCGGAAAAAAACTAGGCTGGCAAATGCAAGATACGACCGCACTGCGGACAGGAGACGATTGTCTTATCGGCCCTCAGCTCCAAGCCTGTCTGCGAGGTCACCTTCATGTGACAACCCATACAAACCTCATGCTCCAAGGGGACGATCGCTTGCGCATTTTTGTTTTTGAATAACCGCTCGTAACGCTCGAGCAAATCCTCATCTATCCCCTCCATCGCGACAGGCCGAATGGTTTCCAATTCAGCAATGCGGAATTGGACATTGGTGGATTTTTCCCTCAGCACGCTGATCTGCCCATCATAACGAGCCTTCTCTTCAGCATAGGTTTTCTCGGCAAGGGCGATCTGAGGTCGGAGATTTTCAGCCTCCTCCATCAAAGTGAGTTCCTTATCCTCAATCCCAGAAACCACTTTTTCGGCACCAGCAATTTCGTGCGCGAGTGCGGTGAACTCCTCATTTTTGCGCGTCTGCATTTGCTGGGTTTTATAACGCGCGATCTGGTCTCGCTTAGAACTGGCCTCGACCTGCAGGGTTTTCTTTTCGACTTCGATGACCTTTGCACGAGTGCGAGCCTGCTCGAGCCTCGAGGCAGAATCCGCGATGAGTTTTTCCTTAGTGGCGATCTCCGAGGGAATGGCCTGCAACTCCTGACGCAGCGAACGAAGACGCTGATCTTTATCTTGGAGGGCGAGGAGTTTTTCTATGACTTCTAGCATGTCCTACAGCATGCCTTTTCTTTTTAAAATTATCCAGCCAATCAAAATGATTTATTCAGCCGCCTCATCCTGCAAAGATAAGGCTCATGTCACATGGAATTTGTTTTCTCGTTGGTGCCGGCCCTGGAGATCCCCTTTTACTTACCCTGAAGGCTCGCGAATGCATCAAGCGGGCGGATGTCCTCATCTACGATTACCTGTGCAATCCGGAAATTCTGAAATGGGCCCGCGAAGGCGTGGAAAAAATCTACGCTGGCAAAAAAGCCGGTGCCCATACCCTGAAGCAGGATGAAATCAACGATCTGATCGTAAAGAAAACCCGTTCAGGAAAAACGGTGACACGACTCAAGGGCGGCGATCCCTTTCTTTTTGGACGCGGCGGGGAGGAAGCGGAGGCTCTTGTGCAAGCTGGGTGTCGCTTCGAGGTCGTCCCTGGCGTGACCTCGGCGATTGGAGGCCCCGCCTATGCTGGTATCCCTGTCACCCACCGGGCTCATAATACCATGCTCACGATCTTCACCGGACACGAAGATCCCACTAAGTCCGAGACCTCCCTCGACTACAAAGCCATCGCCTCCGCTCCTGGCACAAAAATCATGCTCATGGGCATCGAGCGCCTCTCGATCATATCTCAAGGGATGATCAACGCCGGCATGGATGCAACCACCCCAGTTGCGCTCGTTCGCTGGGCCACAACCGGCCGTCAGCAAACCCTGACCGGCACCGTGAGGGATATCGCAGCCAAAGCCGAAGCCGCCGCATTCAAGGCACCCGCTGTGGCTGTATTTGGCGATGTTGTCTCGCTCAGAGAGAAACTCAACTGGTTTGAGTCTAAGCCCCTCTTTGGAAAACGCATCGCCGTGACGCGCACCCGCCAGCAAGCTGGGGATCTTGTTCAGCGCTTGAGGGAACTCGGTGCGGACGCTTTTGAAATGCCGACGATCCGGATCGAACCCGCTCCGAACAAACGCGAATTTTACGAAGTGGTTGCCTATAGCCACAGCTATGAGTGGATCATTTTCACGAGCCCCAATGGCGTCGACGCGTTCTTTGAAGCTTTTTACGATCTTTACAAAGACGCCCGCAGTCTAGGCGCAGCCCGCATCGCCGCAATCGGACCAGCCACCGCCGAGCGAGTGCGTTCCTACCGTTTCGCCGTCGACGTCCAACCAGAAAAATACGTCGCTGAGGAAATTCTCAAGGCCCTTCAAAAGGAGGCCAGCCTTGAAAATGTGAAGGTCCTTCTCGCCCGCGCCGAGGGCGCACGTGATGTCCTTCCTGTGGAACTCGAAAAGCTCGGCGCAATCGTGGACGAAGCCGTCGCCTACCGCACCGTGCCCGAAACGGAAGATGCCAGTGGCGGCATCGAGCGCTACCGAACAGAGGGGGCCGACATGGTCACATTCACCAGTTCCTCGACAGCCGAAAACTTCCATGCCCTTGGACTTCCCCCCCATGAGGGAGTTCGCTTCGCGAGTATCGGTCCGGTCACATCCAAAACGATGCAGGGCCTCAAAATGCCCGTTGATGTGGAAGCCCCCGTACACGATATCCCAGGTCTTGTTGCGAGCATTCTTAAGTTTTACGGAAAACCGTAGCAGATTAAACGCATCCCAGCGCATCAACGGATCGTATAAATATTAGTAACCCTTTTTAGTTTGATGACTGATCTGACAAACCTATCCAGCGCTCCTTTTATTGGAGAATCAGAAACTCTTTCCCAAGTGTTAATGCGAATAGAGGCCGAGCCCGCTCGCGTTTTTACTGATGAAAAAGGGGAAATCATCGCCATCAATCCGGCTTTTTCAAATCTCTGCGGCTACACCTTCGGAGAGATTAAAGGAAAAAAACCTGGCACCTTCTTGCAGGGTCCAGCCACCACGCCGGAAAGCATCGCCATCTTGAGAACGGCCATTCAAACAGGAACGCCTTGCGTGACAGAGGTCTTAAATTACCACAAGGATAAGAGTGTTTATCGCGTTCAGATCGAGCTTCAACCTTGGGCGGACGAATCCTCTTCGCTCAAGGGCTTTATGGCCATCGAGCGTAAGCTTTCCTAATTTCCTAGGGTAAATTGCCTCTCTTCGTTTCTCGGAGGTAAGCCTCCATCGACTTCCACGCGGAAGCCCAATCGTTAGCCTTCATCGCGAGGATGCATTGCAAGCGCAATCCCTCAGGTTCGCGCGCTTGGATGGACTCTTGGATCATCCGGCGTGCAGTGACGAGATTTCCACGCAGGGCGAGGGAAGAAACCGTTTCCGCTAGATTCATCGAAGTGTCTTCGGAGGTTTCGGGCTCCGACAAACTGAGGTCGATCACATATCTCTCTTGAGCAGCGAGCACCGCCGCTTGGAAATCTTTTTTCTCGATCCATTGCCGTACACGAATAGGCCACGCGGCCTCCGCCCAAGAGGGATTTGCCGCTATAAAATCAGCCATGGCTTGACGGTTCCCGACATTCCACCAAGTTGTCAAAAATTTGCGCTGCCCCTCGGGGTCGAGCAGGGCTAGGAATTCCGAATCTTTCGCCGCTTCCTCAATGCTGCCCTTGGGAGCGCGGGCAATCCAAATGAGCCACGTGGCTGGTGAAGTGCGAGCATAGACGCCCAAAGCTGTGGCAAGCCCTGGGTGACTTCGGGCTGCCCCCAGCATATTTCCGAACATCTCTTCGACGTTAGCATAAACTCCCGCATTATGGATTCGCACCTGCTTTTGGAGGGCCTCTCCCCACAGCGGAGCTGCGCGCAAAGGATCACGGGCAAGCCAAGCATTCCCTTGAGAATGGGGCAGCTTCGCACTCACGGGATTGAGGGCGCGCTCCAGATCAAAAATCGCATCCACCTCGACGGGATCACCGCCATTTTGCAGAAGATAGGCGCTTAGCTCGCGGTAGAGTCCGCGTGACATGGGAGAAAGCGGGATTTCCTGGCGCGCCAAGTTGATGGCATCGTCGGTCTTCTGTGCAAAGTCGAGTTGGCGCATCTCTTGAAGAACCGCAGCGGCACGATAAGGCGGAAAAGGGGGAAGCGAGAACCACTGCGCCCCAACTAAAAGCACTCCTAATATAAAAACAGCGCCTCCCCCGACAGCAAAAATCCCGCGCTGCACGACCCACTGGGGATTTCTCTCTGTCCGTTTAGCCGATGGGCATCCAAAAGCCAACCCCGCCAGCACCAGAACCCACCATCCCAACTCGACGCGATGGATCGGCACATCAACCAGACCATGTAAAATGCCGACCAGCACGCCACAGATGATCCCCCAACGCAATGACCACGTCGGACTCCCACGAAGATCACGCATATCCCTCAGCAAAAACCCCAAAAGCAGCCCTACACAAATCAGGCAAGGCAAACCGGACTCCGCAGCGATCATCAGCCAATCGCTTTCCGGATGCAGGGCTACCGCCTCCCTGATGCTTTTATTTGCATATAGGGGATAGACATAGGCATAAGACCCGAGGCCCGTTCCCGTGAAGGGGTAATCCCAAATCATCCGCGCTGTATCGTAAAATACCTTGGACCGCATATCCGAGAAAGCGGACTCTCCTGCTGGAGGCGGCGCGGCTTCCGCAGAGCCAACCTGGACCTGCTTGCTTTGGATCCCAACCATTTCAAGAAGACGCACCTTGGAGCCCCCATCTCCTGTGAAAAAGTAAATGAGTAGGGCGATCGCAATCGCCGCCGACGATACCAGCAAGGGAATCGAACGGTGCCTTTGGCCCAGCGTCAAAACCCAGATCACCGCGCCTACGAGAAGAAAAACCACGCCCGCGCGCGACGTCGAATGAAACAACAGGGAGTAAACGCAAAGAGACAAAGCCCCTCCCGCGAGCAAAAATACCCCCATTTTTTTCGTAGACCAAGCTTCGCGAATCACCCCCAGCGCCAAGATGCTCCCCATTGCCAGCAGGGATGCCGTATGGTTGCGATTGGGGAAAAAACCAAAATCCGGTGGTGCCCACATCCCTTTGTCAAAGAAGGGATATTCCCATCCCGTCATTTTTGCATAGAGAGCCACTCCCGCATATGCTCCACAGCCGAGCGTTCCCAAAAGGGCGAGATAGATTTTGACATTCGAACGCAATGGATGCCCGATAGAAAAAAGCCCGATCAACAACGCAGAGGCTAGAATAATGAGCCAATATCCGGACTCGCGCGGCACCATCGTCACCAAAGATAATGGCGGTAATACTTGAAAATCCTGCAAAGCCAAGCGCCAAGCCGGAACGGAAAACCAGGACTGCGGAAGCAGTGAACTCGAAGCACAAACCAGGATGCCGCCAGAGAGAATCCAATACCTCAAAGGCACAAGCCGATTCGGCGCTAGGAAAATCATTGCCGTCCCAGCCATCAAGAAAAATATTCCCGTTGCTCCCTGCCTCACCGTCCCGGCAAGAAATACCGCGGCCATGGAACCAAGAATCAAAAAGCCTTGGACTGCAATAGAGCGAAAAGGGGAATGAGATTGATGCTGGGTTGATCCGCTGGACATGGATTGACGCACACCCAAAGGCGGCACTGAGAAGATTCCACTACTGGGGGTTCCGCTCAAGAAGGAAAAAATGTGAATAACTTGTGAAATAAAATCCCTCCAACGGAAGTTTATCAACAACAGCTTTGTGAATACCTGTGAAAAAGATTACGTAAGTGAAATGACATTGAGTGAAATCCAACGGGCACTAACGAATCTGCAGGCTTCTCCGACAAGAACACTGGGCCAGAATTTTTTGCATGATCAAAACCTAGCGCAGAGAATCGTGGAACTCCTCGAGATTCAACCGGGTGATCACATCGTTGAAATCGGTCCCGGCTTGGGCGCACTGACCTGCTATCTACAGCGACCCGATATCCGACTCACGCTTATCGAAAAAGATGATCGCCTCATTGATCACTTGCGACAAACTTTCGAGAGTGGAACAACCACAGTGTTCCACGCTGATGCGTTAGAATTTGATCTCCGAAAATTGTGGGGCCAAGGGCCAGTGAAGGTGATCGGCAATCTGCCCTATTACATTTCCACACCACTTATTGCAAAATACGCCTCCTCCCTTTCACCCGCATCAAAGCTCGTTCTCACTCTCCAACTCGAACTCGCGGAACGCTTGGGAGCCAAGAGTGGAACGAAGGAATATGGAGCAATGACTGTCTGTGTTGGACGTCGTTGGGATGTGTCACTCGAGCGCAAACTGCCCGCCTCTGTTTTTTATCCCAGACCCAAAGTGGATTCCGCCGTCATTACCCTCCAGCGCCGAGAACGCGAAAACGTTTCCGCTCTTAATGAATCGCGCTTTGAATCCCTCGTCCGGCGGGGGTTTTCTGAACGACGCAAACAACTTCGGAAAATGCTTCCAGAACTTAAGCCGGAATGGGATGCGCTGAGCTCCAAATTGGAAGTTACGGCCACCGTCCGAGCCGAGGAATTGTCGCTCAAAAAATGGGAGCTTTTGGCAGGCATAACTTCCCCTGCACATGCCCAGCACTCGGAGGAACTCTTCGATGTGGTTGACGAGCAAGATATCGTTCTACGCGCGGAGAGAAGGGAAGTGGTCCATGTGAATAACTTGCGCCACCGCGCCGTTCACATGCTTCTTTTCAACTCTGCGGGAGAACTTTTTCTTCAAAAACGCTCCATGTGGAAGGATCGAAACCCCGGACTTTGGGACTCTTCCGCCGCAGGGCATGTCGATTCGGGGGAGAATTATCTCCAAGCTGCCCGCCGCGAACTCCAAGAAGAACTCGGCATAGCCCCACCCGAACTCGTGAATTTTGGTCGACTGACTCCCTCTCCTACGACGGGATGGGAATTCATCGAACTCTATCGCGGCTCACATGAGGGTCCATTCCAACCCGCGCCGATGGAGATCGAAACCGGGGCCTTTTTTGAAATGGAGCACATCGTCACTTGGGCCAAGAATACCCCGACGGATTTCAGCCCTGTCTTTTTAAAATGCCTCGAGTGCCTCCAATCCCCCTCCCCAATCGTAGTTTGATATTATGAATAAATCAGGACATCCCGGCACTCTAGGCCCGATCACCGAGGGCGTCCCCAAGCGACTCCGCCGTTCGAAAGACACCTCAACTAGCAAAGCTTCCACCAGAGGCAAACCCGCTCCCTCGAAGGAGTTTGCTTTTCATCTCAAGCCCATCGATATCGCCCGCCACCTCAACCGCTTCGTGATAGGTCAACAGGAGGCAAAAAAAGTGCTTAGCGTGGCACTCTGCGATCATTTTCAGCATGTCAAAATGACTCAGGAGGGAAATGCCGCGCCTTTCTATCAAAAGCAAAATGTTTTAATTTTGGGCCCCACTGGCGTTGGTAAGACCCACCTCATCCGCTCCGCAGCTGACTTGATCGGGGTTCCCTTTGTTAAAGCGGATGCCACCAAATTCAGCGAGACCGGCTACGTCGGAGGTGACGTGGACGATCTCGTCCGTGATCTCATCCGAAGGGCTGGAGGGGATATTAAAAGAGCGGAGCATGGCATTATTTATCTCGATGAAGTCGACAAATTGGCCTGCGGAGCTAGCGAAAGCGGTGGCCGAGACGTGTCTGGCCGAGGCGTGCAGACGAACCTCCTGAAACTCATGGAGGACGGCGACGTGCCCGTGGTATCTCCCAACGATGTGACCGGGCAACTCCAAAACGCCATGTCAGCCGCGCGAGGAAACACACCCGGAATGCCGGATACGGTCTCTACGAAACATATTTTGTTCATCGTTAGTGGGGCCTTTGTTGGCATTGAGAACATCACCCGCGACCGAATCGGCTCGAAATCCCTTTCCATGGAAAATTGCCACTCTCAAGTGAGCACGGCAGACCTCATCCGCTTCGGACTGGAGCCCGAATTTGTTGGCCGCCTGCCCGTTCGAGTCCCTTGCCATTCTCTAGACGAAGATGATCTTTTCCATGTCTTGAGCAAAAGCGAGAGCAGCCTCCTCCGACAATACGAACGCGCTTTTGCCGCCTATGGCATAAAGCTCCAATTTCAGCCTGAGGCACTTCGAACACTCGCTGGGCTAGCCAAGGCTGAGCTAACTGGCGCAAGGGGTCTCATGACCGTTCTGGAGCGTTGTTTCCGCGACCTCAAATTCCGCCTTCCTTCCACAAAAATCAAATCGCTCACAGTCACGGCGGAGACGATCCAAAACCCAGCCGCCACACTCCGAAGGCTTCTCTCGAAACCCCCAGCTAAAAAGTAAACCTGCCATTTCAGACCCAAACAAAAAGCGCGCCCTAGTGATAGGACGCGCCTTTGCGTTTGCAGGGAAACTGTTCGCTCGGTATTAGCGGGCGTAAAGCTCGACGACGAGTTGTTCGTTGACGATAGGATTGATTTCCTCGCGGGTTGGAATGCGAACCACGGTACCAGTCAGATTATCCTTATCCACAAGGAGCCAATCGGGAACAACCGCGATTTGAGTCAACTCAACGCCACGTTTTCCAAGGCGCTGGGATTTTTCAGCTGCCTTAATGCTGATCGCATCACCAGGCTTAAGATTCATCGAAGAAGCGTTGGTCTTGCGACCATTCACGGAGACGTGACCGTGGCTGACCATCTGGCGAGCACCACGAAGGGTCTTTGAGAAACCCATTTTCTGAACAACATTGTCCAAACGTGTCTCAAGAAGCTGAAGAAGAATCTCACCTGTTACTCCACGGCGCTGGCTGGCGATCGCGAAATAACGGCGGAACTGACGCTCCAAAACTCCATATTGGAAACGAAGCTTTTGCTTCTCAGCAAGCGCGATGGAGTAATCGCTTTGCTTGCGGCGGGATCCCTTAGGACCATGTTGGCCTGGAGGGTAGTTTTTATTTTCGAAAGCTTTCGGGGAGCCATGAATGAGAACTCCGTAGCGACGACTAACTTTTGTTTTGGGTCCGGTATAACGTGCCATTTTTTTAAATTTAAGATTTTATAGTAAGTAATTGAAACGTGCTCGTCAAATCAGACGCGACGTTGCTTCGGCGGGCGGCAACCATTGTGTGGGATCGGGGTCACGTCACGAATCATCGAAACATCAAGACCGATAGCCTGCATAGCGCGAACAGCGGATTCACGACCAGCACCTGGGCCCTTGACGCGAACTTCGACTTCCTTGAGACCATGTCCCATGGCCTGCCTGCAGGCGTCTTGAGCGACCATCTGGGCGGCATAGGCTGTGCTTTTACGCGAGCCTTTGAATCCACACTTGCCGGCGCTCGACCAACCGATCACTCCACCACGAAGATCCGTGATACTCACAATCGTGTTGTTGAAACTGGCTTGGACGTGAGCCACTCCTTGAATGACTCCTTTGCTGCCCTTGGCTTTGACGATCTTGATCGGCTCAATCGTATCATCCAGTGAGATGCTGATCGGTGCAGGTGCTGCAACTGTGGCCGCTCCTGCTGCACCTTTTTTAGCTTTCGGGGCTTTTTTTACTGCTGCTTTTTTAGCCGGCGCTTCAGCGGCAGGGGCTACGGCTTCGGTGGCTGTAGTTTCAACGGCAGGGGCTACGGCTTCAGTGGCTGTAGTTTCAGCCGCAGGGGCTACGGCTTCGGTTGCCGGAGCTTCCGTTGCAGCGACCTGCACTGGCGCCTCATCATTGCCGGCGACGACTGGCGTCTCAGCTGCTTCAATCTTGGTTTCTTCGCTCATACTTTGGTGTTGCTTTGATTAAACTTTGCCTGTCTTGGCATCTTTATTGCGCTGGACACCCACAGTTTTGCGAGGGCCTTTGCGAGTGCGGGCATTGGTACCCGTGCGCTGACCGCGAACAGGAAGTCCGCGACGGTGGCGAATGCCACGATAACAGTTGATAGCCTGGAGGCGTTTGAGATTTCCTTGAACCTCTCGGCGGAGATCACCCTCAATCAAAATTTGATTGGCATTGATCGCGTGGATGATTGCGTTGATTTGCTCAGGGCTCAAATCTTTAGCGCGGGCGTTAGGATCGATGTTCGCTTGCTCAAGCACTTTTTTGGTGTTGCTTGGGCCCATTCCATAAATGTAGGGAAGCGAGGCTTCGATGCGTTTGTCGCCGGGTATGTCTACTCCTAGTAATCGTGGCATAATTCAGTAATTCTTTTTTTGAAATTTAGGGAACGGTGTATTCGCGATTAACCCTGTTTTTGTTTATGGCGTGGGTTTTTGCAAACTACGCGGATGACGTTCTGGCGGCGTACAATCTTGCACGCTTCGCACAATCTTTTTACAGATGTTCTGACTTTCATTTTCTTTTGTTTGGTTTATTTGACGACGAATCGTTTTTGTGACGGTAAGTTATTCGGCCTTTGGTCAAGTCGTAGGGCGACATTTCCAACGTGACCAAGTCTCCTGGCATAATGCGAATGAAGAACAGACGCATTTTCCCAGAAACATGTGCGAGTACTCGATTGCCATTTTCCAGCTCAACTCGGAACATAGAACTTGGGAGCAATTCGAGTACTTTTCCATTTACTTCAATAGCGTCTTTGTTGAACATGTCAATACTTCTGGAGCGCTGTCGGTAATTAAAACGGTATGCTCAAAATGGGCTGATGGGAGCCCATCGGCAGTAACGGCAGTCCACTTGTCGGCGAGAATCTTGACCTTGGCTTTTCCCATATTGATCATGGGCTCGATGGCAATAGTCATTCCAGATTTTAATTTCGGACCTGACCCGCGCTTACCGAAATTTGGGACCTGAGGTTCTTCATGAAGTTGGCGTCCCACACCATGACCCACAAACTCGCGAACCACAGAAAAACCGTGTTTAACGGCTTCGGTCTCGACGTAATGGGAAATGTCACCGACCCGGTTACCAGGGCGAGCAAGAGAAACCGCTCCATCCAAAATCTGCTGAGTGATAGTCAAGAGACGCTCCGTTTCGGGCTCAACGATCCCAACGGGAACTGAGGTGGCCGTGTCACCAATCCAACCATCACGAATGATGCCAACGTCCATCTTGACGACATCACCATAGGCAATGCGGCGAGAACTCCCAATACCATGAACAATCTCTTCGTTAATGCTAATGCAAATATGACCTGGGAATTTTTTGTATCCAAGGAAGGCACTGCGAACGCCGGCTTGGGACATGAGTTGGGAGGCGGCGTGATCGATTTCACCAGTCGTCACTCCTGGAGCTATACGTGAAGCGAGATCAGCAAGAATGGAAGCCGCACATTCCCCAGCGCGACGCATCTTCTCAATTTCATGATCTCTCTTGATTGGGATCATTCCGAGACTTCTAATAGGGAATTCAAAGACACCAAGCCTCTGAAAAAAACAACCCTGCCAGTAAAAAGACGAAAAGATGGTGATTGAATTTTCAATGGACTAATTCAATCCCTAGCGATGCGTGGCAAGATAAATCGTCACACCAGCAATCGTGAGGATTGCTAGCCCGACATACATCCATACCAATGTTTGATCCCGGATGACAGTTCCAGAACTCAGGCGACTGCGAGACTCTTGAGAGCTGCGAATTCGACCTTTTCGTAAAAACCCGTCATAATGACGCTGCAAAAGATGGGTTTCAACTTGGCGCATGGTATCAAGTACCACACCGACAATAATGAGAAGCCCTGTTCCACCGAAAAATTGCGAGGTCATATAAGGCACTCGAAGCCCTTGCGTGAGCATTTGAGGAAGAACGGCAATCACAGTCAAAAAGATGGCCCCCGCAAATGTCAACCGAGTCATGGTGAAATCCAAAAAGTCAGCGGTAGGCTTACCAGGACGAATGCCAGGAATGAATCCACCATGCTTTTTAAGATCATCAGCGATTTGAACTGGATTAAATTGAGTGGCCACCCAAAAATAACTGAAGAAGAAAATCATAACCCCGTAGAGAGCGTAATGAAGCCATCCATAGGTCAGCAGATTTGTCAAATCCTGAGCCCATGCGACCCCTGGAAATGCCATATTCAAAATGGTTGAAGGAAAAAGCAAGATCGCTTGTGCAAAAATGATCGGCATGACACCGGCATAATTGATTTTGAGCGGCATGTATTGCGTCTGGCCACCATAAACCTTACGGCCGACAACCCGTTTTGCATACTGGACACTGATTTTACGTTGGGCTTGGGTTACGGCAATAACGCCGGCTATCACGAAAAACAAAAACCCAATCATTAAAACCAAAACCATCGGGTTCACAGCGGCTTGGGCATCAGCAATACTGGGAACAAAGGTGCGCCATGCTTGAATCAGACCTGCTGGAAGTTGAGCGAGAATGCCTACAGAAATGATAATCGACATCCCATTACCAATACCACGTTCCGTTATCTGATCACCCAACCACATGAGCAACAACGTCCCAGCCGTCATTGTTATAATGGTAAGAACTTGAAAACTCAAGCCAGGCATGGGAACCAAGGCTACACCCAACTTGTTGATGACATCCATGATGCCAGGAAGAAAGGGGTTTGATTGTGGGTTTTCAAACGAGCGAGCTAAAAGGTACCCCTGAAAAATGCATAAGCCGATAGTTGTATACCGGGTATATTGCATGATCTTCTGGCGACCACCATCCTCACGAGCAAGCTTGCCCAGTTGAGGAATGACAGCTGTGAGCAACTGAAGCATGATTGAAGCACTAATGAATGGCATTACTCCAAGGGAGAAAATGGCACAATTCGAAAGCGCTCCACCACTGAAGAGATTAAAAAGAGCCGCTACACCACCTGAAGAGGCAGCATTAGCCTGTGACAAAAACCAGACTCGCAGGACCTCTGCGTTAATTCCAGGGGTAGTTATACACGATCCCGCGCGAATGATAACGATCGCAACAAGAGTAAAAAGGACCCTTGTACGAAGTTCTGGTATCTTGAATATATTTGCAAAAGCGCTAATCATCTCGAAAAAGAAACCAGATGGTTAGCTTGCTGCTTCAGATTTAGGAATAGAAACAGAACCGCCAGCTTTTTCGATTTTCTCACGAGCGATAGCGCTGATTTCATCAACGACGAGTGTCAATGATTTCGTAATCTCGCCACGTCCAAGAATTTTTACCCCATCAAAACGACCATTAACAAGACCGATTTTGCGAAGGGATTCCTCGTTGACAACATCGCCATTAGAAAAATGCTTTTCTAAAGTATCGAGATTGACAACACCGTAAAAGGTTTTGAATGCCTTATTATTGAAGCCACGCTTGGGAAGACGGCGATAAATCGGCATCTGACCACCTTCAAATCCGAGACGAATGGAACCACCGGAACGGGCTTTTTGACCTTTATGTCCTTTTCCGGAGGTCTTACCTTTACCGGAACTTTCGCCGATACCGAGGCGTTTGCGGCGGTGCTTGGCACCAGGGTTTGGCTTAAGTGTATGAAGTCTCATCAAAAATATTAGGCTGCTGCAGGTTGGGCTGCGGGTTCGGATTTACGAATCGATTTTCCACGAAGGCGGAAAACATCTTCTTTAAGTCGGAGTTGAGTGAGCGCGGCAATTGTGGCATGGACCACGTTGGCGTGGTTGCTTGATCCAAGGGATTTAGCCAAAACGTCACGGATACCAACAGCTTCAAGGACGGCACGCACTCCACCACCGGCAATAACACCGGTTCCGGGTGATGCTGGACGTAACAAGACGCGACCACCACCAAACTCACCAGTAACCATGTGAGGAATTGTGTTTGCAAGAACAGCGATTTTCACCATTCTCTTTTTGGAAGAATCTGTTGCTTTACGAATGGCTTCACTCACTTCGTTAGCCTTACCAAAGCCAACACCGACCTTGCCCTTTTGATCGCCACAGACGATGAGGGCGCTGAAGCTAAAGCGGCGTCCACCTTTGACCACTTTGGCGCAACGGTTGATAAATACAACTTTTTCGGTCGTTTCTTTGGGTTCCCTTGGAGCATCGCTACGGGAATGTTTTTTATCTCTTGGTTTCGGAGGCATGATGAAATCTAATTAGAATTGAAAACCACCTTCACGGGCGGCATCGGCAAGAGCTTTAACTTTACCGTGGTATTTAAAACCACCACGGTCAAAAACTACCTTGGTTATGTTTTTGGCAGATCCTCGTTGAGCAATCATTTTGCCAAGTTGAATGGCAGTTGCCACATTAGCACGTGTGCCTGGTTTAGCACGAAGATCAGCTTCAGTCGTATTGGCTGAAACCAGAGTTTTTCCGCTTAAGTCATCAATAACTTGGGCCGTAATGTGACGCCCCGAAAAGTGGACGCTAAGACGGGGTTTTTCAGAGGTACCAGCCAGCGTTTTACGAAGACGGACGTGACGGAGTTTGCGTTTATCAGTTGCAGCCATAATTTACTGTACAGTTTTTCCTTCTTTGCGACGGACTTGTTCGCCAACAAAGCGAACTCCCTTGCCTTTGTAGGGCTCGGGCGGGTAGAATGAACGAATATCAGCGGCACATTGACCAACTAATTGGTTATCGATGCCCTCGATAGTGATTTTGGTATTATCCGTGACGGTGATTTTAACCTCGGAAGGTATGTGAAACACAATCGGGTGGGATTTGCCTAGATTCAAATTGAGAGATTGACCCTGAACATTGGCCTTGAAGCCAACGCCTTGAATTTCCATCTCGCGTTTAAAACCATTAGTGACACCTGTCACCATATTGGCAAGAAGAGCACGTGAAAGACCATGCAAAGCACGCTGTTCACGTTGGTCATTGACTCTGGTCACAGACAACTGCTCCCCTTCGAGAGAGGCGGCAATGGTTTTGGGCAGAGTCCACTCGAGTTTACCTTTCGGACCTTCAATTGTTACTGAACCATTAGATGATACAGAAACCTTAACTTTGGCCGGGATCGGGATAGCTTTTTTTCCTATGCGTGACATGATTACCAGATGTAGGCGAGCAATTCGCCGCCGACGTTTTGTTTGCGCGCTTCGTGACCGGAGAGAACTCCGCGTGATGTGGAAAGAACGGCGATGCCCATACCACCGAGGACACGGGGAATTTCCGTGGAACCCACATAGCGGCGTAGACCTGGACGGCTTACACGTTTCAAGCCAGTGATAGCGCTGGTTTTATTGACAAATCTCGTTGTGATTTTGATCTGCTGGTGACCGTCAACGGTCTCCAGTTCATAATCGTTGATGTATCCTTCTTTCTTGAGAATAACAGCGATATCACTTTTGAGTTTAGAGTAGGGCACAAGTAGTGCCGCTTTGCCAGCGGAAGTTGAATTCCGCAGGCGAGTTAACATATCGGCAATGGGATCAGTCATATCGTAATTCTAGGAGGCTGTTTCACTTTGGCTTTCGACCTTAGGCGCCACTGGCTTTTTGGGCTTGTCTGAGAAAGGCATGCCCAACTCGGTTAACAAGGACTTGGCTTCCGCATTGGTGCTCGCTGTTGTCACAAAAGTGACATCAAAACCGATGTTTCGTTTAATACGATCGAGTTCGATTTCAGGAAAGATCGATTGATCAGCTACACCGAGAGTGTAGTTTCCATTTCCATCGAAAGCACGAGGTGAAATACCACGGAAATCGCGGATGCGGGGCAAAGCCGTCTTAATCAAGCGTTCGAGAAATTCATACATCAATCGGCCACGAAGTGTAACCTTAGCGCCGATGGGTTGATCTTCACGGAGTTTGAAGTTGGAAATCGCTTTTTTGGAAACAGTCGTAGCTGGCTTTTGGCCGCTGATAGTGGCTAATTCCGATTTGGCAATTTCAAGTGCTTCTTTCACATCATTCGAAGAAGCAACACAAGTGTTGATGACAACCTTGGAGATCTTGGGAATTTGATGGATGTTTTTATAACCATGGATCTGCTTGAGTGCAGGGATAACACGATTTTTATAATCGGTAAGGAGTTCAGGTTCGTTAGTCATATCTAAATACTATGCTGCTTTCTTGGAACCTTTATCGACGGACTTCTCGAGGAGCTTGACATTCGAAATGTGCAAAGGCCCCTCCCTCTCAATAATAGCACCGTTGGGGTTATCTTGGGACTTTTTTTGATGTTTTTTAATCATCCTAACGCCTTCAATTATGACTTGTAATTTCTCGGGTTTAATCTCGAGAATCTTGCCGGAGGCACCTTTATGGTTGCCGCTGATAACTTCTACCGTATCACCGCGACGGACATGGAATTTAGTACGATTCATAATACCTCAGGAGCTAGGGAGATGATTTTCATGAAGTTCTTTTCACGAAGTTCACGGGCAACAGGTCCAAAAATACGAGTCCCGCGAGGGTTTCTGTCTTTGTCAATAATAACAATCGCATTGCTATCAAAACGGAGGCAGGAGCCGTCTTCACGTGTTACGGGCTTCTTGGTCCTAACAATCACGGCGCGAACAACGTCGCCTTTTTTGACGGTACCGCCGCTGGAGGCCTCTTTAACGTTAGCCGTAATAATGTCGCCAATACGAGCCGTCATTGTGTTTTTACCAATTACACCGATCATGGTGGCCATGCGAGCGCCGGTATTATCGGCTACATCTAGGCGTGAGCGAATCTGGATCATGTTTAATTAGTGTTTAAGGATTTCAACAAGGCGCCAGCGCTTAGTGCGGCTAAGAGGTCTTGTTTCCATGATGCTAACACGATCGCCAACCTTGGCTTCATTTTTTTCATCGTGGGCATGGAACTTGGTGATATGTTTGGTTATTTTACCAAACTTAGGATGAGGAACGCGGGTGATTGCTTTAACAACAATGGACTTATCCATTTTGTCGGAAACAACTTCGCCAACGCGAACTTTTCGTAGGGCCCTTTTTAAGGGTTTTTCTGAAGTGATAATTTCTTCCATTTACTTGGCAGTTTCTGCCCCGGCCTTACGGCTCAGAACGGTTTCGATACGTGCGATGTTGCGACGAGCTACACGGATGAGGTGTGGCCGCTCCAATTGACCGCTCTGCTTTTGAATACGCAGATTGAAAATCTCAGCTGATAGCTCTTTTTTACGGGCTAGAAGCTCTTTCGGGGTTAATTCTACAATTTCTTCGATTTTCATGTCAACTATTATTCAGCGTGATGCCGTGTTATGAAGCGGGTGCGAACAGGCAACTTGTTGGCGGCTAATCTCAGCGATTCACGAGCAACAGACTCAGGAATGCCGTCAAGTTCAAACAGGATATTACCTGGTTTGATAACAGCTACCCAATATTCGGGTTGACCTTTACCTTTACCCATTCGGGTTTCTGGTGGGCGTGCGGTGACAGATTTGTCAGGGAAAATCCGAATCCAAAGTTTACCCTTACGCTTCATGTTACGGGTGAGCGCGACACGGGCAGCTTCGATTTGTGTGTTGGTGATCCAACCACGCTCTAATGTTTGTAAACCAAATTCACCGAAATCAATTTTCAGATTACGGGTCGCATTCCCCTTGCGGCTTCCTCGTTGGGTTTTGCGATATTTCACGCGTTTGGGCATCAATGGCATATCAGTATTCTATTAAGATTTAAAAATTATAACCGGATTATTCAGCCACGACTACATCCGGAGTAACAACTGGTTTTGATTCAGGACGAGCTTCCTCGACCACTTCAACTTTTTTACAAATCCAGCACTTAATGCCAATTTTACCGGCAACGGTTTCGGCTTCAGTAAAACCATAGTCAATCGGTGTACGAAGTGTATGGAGAGGAACTTTCCCTTCATGATAACGCTCGGTGCGGGCGATTTCAGCCCCACCAAGACGACCTGCACAACGAATTTTAATTCCGAGTGCACCTTGTTCCATCGTCATTTGAAGTGCACGCTTCATCGCACGACGGAAGGAAATGCGTCGCTCCAATTGGGAGGCGACATTTTCAGCAACTAGTTGTGCATCGAGATCAGGATTTTTGATTTCCACGATATCAATCTTGACTTGTTTGCCGTTAGCGAGATCGCTAACTTCCTTAGAGAGATTTTCGATTTCAGAGCCACGACGACCAATCACGACGCCTGGTCGAGCTGTGTGGATGGTAACGCGAACACTATTCCATGCCCGTTCGATAACGATACGAGAAACAGCGGCTTGCTTGAGTTTCTTTTTGAGAGTGGTACGAATGCGATCGTCAGCGATCAAATAATCAGCGAAATCTTTTCGTGATGCATACCAACGTGAGGTCCAGTCGCGAGTAACTGGAAGACGAAATCCGATAGGGTTAACTTTTTGTCCCATAGTTTATTCTTTGGTTTCCGCAGTTGTGACTGCAGGTTCGGTTGTTGACTCTGTCGCCGGCTTAGCTGCAGATTTGACTTTGCGTGAAATGACTGCCTTCTTTTTAGGCTTGTCCTCACGGCGAACAATTTCAATTTCATCGGTCAAAATGACACGAATATGACTGGTGCGCTTACGAATGGGACCGGCACTACCGCGTGCCTTTGGTTGCGAACGTTTGAGTGTTGGGCCCTCCCCAACGACTGCTTCCTTTACAACAAGATTGGCAACATTCAGATTGTTGTTATTTTCTGCGTTGGCAATAGCGCTTTTGAGCGTCTTTGAAACGAGTCCGGCTGCTTTTTTCGGAGTGAACCTAAGTAGATCAAGCGCATCGCTAGCAGGCATACCCTGAATAGCGCGAGTAACTTCGCGAGCCTTAAAAGCTGAAATCTTAGCAAATCTGTGAATCGATTTTACCTGCATTTTAATATTATTGTTTACTGTTCTATTTAATTAAATCCACTTGAAGGATATCTCCACTTTCGACCGGCATACTCTCTGAAGTTAGATTTTGAATCGTAGCACCTGAAATTTTATCGCGAACATCAATAACATAAGCAGAAGCAATTTTTTTATTGTCGCGCAAAATGGAAAAAGTCATTCCCAGTTTGACGCCATTGCTTGCACCAACATTTGCAACTATTAGTTCTGTGTTTTCTTGTATATCAATGATTTTAGCATTATTTAAAGTCGGTATTGGAGCCGCGTTATCTGAACGAGAGGAATTAAGAAGATTAAGCGTATTTCTTAGTTCAACTTCCAAGCTTAAACGGACTTGCGGGTTTATATCTTTAGTGGTTTTAAGCAGAACCTGAAGAGATTCAGATAGAGAAATAATACCAAGTAATGCTTTATTAGCATTATCTTTCAACAAACGCACTTCACTTACTGAGCTTAATAATTTTGCCTCAAGAAATTTAGGATCATTAGTATAAGAATTTAGACCTAAAACATCTACTTTTTCTAATAATGATATATTTTGCCTCTTAAGAATTTCAGCTTCAATATTGGCTTGGCTTAAGCTTTGCGACAACAACTTGTTTTTCTGATCGGCCAAAACAAGACGTTCTCGCAATACTAAAGGATCAAGAATGTCTTCATGAGAAACAGGGTGTTTCACATGAGAACTACTAGATTCAAAATCTGTCAAAGAGCTTTTTTCTTGAGCTTGCAATGTTTGAATTGCAGTCAAGAAAATGAGCGCTGCCGCCATGGCGACAACACCCATATGATTATTTGGTCACTTTTGCGGTGTGAGAACCGTGTTTCTTAAAGATACGTGTCGGTGAAAACTCACCTAACTTGTGACCAACCATATTTTCGGTAACAAAAACAGGAATAAAAGTCTTCCCGTTGTGAACGTTAAATGTGTGACCAACAAAGTCGGGAGTGATGGTGCTACGACGGGACCAAGTTTTAATTGGTTTTTTCGTACCCGACTCGGTCATACGATCGATTTTGTCGAGC
>JBILZC010000106.1:0-7543 GCA_044377415.1 Terrimicrobiaceae bacterium
CATCCAGAACCAGATCAACTACCTTGAGAGCCATTCCACGCGAACCCACTACGGGCGCTACCGCCAAGAGGGGCTTTTCATCGGTTCTGGGGTCGTCGAAGCTGGCTGCAAAACTGTCGTTGGTCGCCGACTCAAGCAGTCCGGCATGTTTTGGAGTCAGACCGGTGCCGAAAACATATTGAGTCTTCGTTGCTTAGTCCTTGGTCAAAACTTTGATGACGCATGGAAAGAACTCAAAACCATCAACGCAATTCAACAACTCAAGGCCAGACGATGGGAAAACCCAGACATCAAATTAGCAGCCTAACTTTTTTGTCCTGCACCCGACGATTTTTTAGTCGCGATTTTCTGCACGAGCAGGCTCAAAACGGTCGTCGCCATGCCATCTTGCGTCAATGTCTGGAAGGGCCAATTTTAGGGCTTAGAATCCGACGCGAAGAGGTGTTTGTATTTCCCGTAGCCTTCCTTTTCGAGGTTTTCGAGCGGAATGAAGCGGAGAGACGCGGAGTTAATACAATAGCGGAGTCCGGTTGGGGCGGGGCCATCGGGAAAGACGTGGCCAAGGTGGGAGTTGCCTTTCACCGAGCGTGCCTCGACGCGTTCCATGCCAAGAGAGCCGTCTTTTTTTTCCTCGATACTGGCGGGTGTGATTGGTTTGAAAAAGCTCGGCCAACCCGTGCCAGAATCAAACTTGTCCTTTGAACTGAATAGCGGTTCCCCAGAAATAATGCAGACATAGATGCCTTCGCGGTGGTTGTTCCAAAACTCATTTCGGAATGGCGGTTCGGTGCCGCATTGCATGGTTACATGCTCTTGGACTGGGGTCAGGACGGGTTTGGTGTCGTTAGCGTTCAAAGCGAGTGGGATTGATAGAAGTAAAAGGAAAAGATTTTTCAGCATAGTCTGGGTTCCGTTCGTGACTCAATGAAGAGATTTGGCGCGCGGCGGACCCAGAATTTCGGTTAGGATCATGGCTTGGCGGGTCGTGCCTCGACCTTGAAGCAGGGATGCCCAGCGGTTGGGGCTTCCGACGGAAACCCGAGGGGCGATGCTTTTTAATGGCACCACGATGGGAGGGGCGGGCAGTGGACGGGGAGGGGGAATGCTCGGCAAGGGCGGTTCGAATATGGGAGGGCTGAATTGGATCGGAGGTGGAACCGGTTCCACGGATGTGGGGAAGCCGAAAGTCTCCATGAGCTCCCGCAGCGATTCCTCGGGTTGCTTGGTCTGCTGTGGTTCGACGGGGTGGGGGGGCGATGAGGGCGTCTGCCCCTCGTTCTCTAGACTCTCAATGCGGCGTTTTTCACGCTGCTTGGCGGATTTGTCGATGAGCCAGTTGACAAGGCTGATCGCGCCAATGATGAGAATCAGGACGAGTTGTTGTTCCATGGCGGATTAGGGCGCTGACTCGGATTTCGCAATGGAGGCCCGCATCGACGTGTCGGACTCGAGGTTTTTCATTTTAACGTAATCCATGATTCCCAAGTTGCCGCTGCGGAAAGCCTCGGCCATGGCTTGGGGGACTTGAGCTTCCGCCTCGACGACCTTCGCCTGCATTTCTTGTGTGCGGGCTTTCATTTCCTGCTCGGTGGCCACAGCCGCGGCGCGGCGCATTTCGGCTTTGGCTTGGGCGACGACTTTATCCGCCTCGGCTTGCTCGGCCTGAAGTTTGGCTCCGATATTATCACCGATATCAATGTCGGCGATATCCACCGAGAGGATCTCAAAGGCCGTTCCGGTATCGAGACCCTTATCTAGAACGGTGCGAGAAATGCGGTCTGGATTTTCCAAGACATCTTTATACGAAACAGCGGAACCGATCGACGTGATGATGCCTTCGCCGACGCGGGCGATGATTGTTTCTTCGGTGGCGCCGCCGACGAAGCGATTGAGGTTCGAGCGGACGGTGACGCGGGCGCGGACCTTGACCCCGATTCCGTCGCGGGCGACCGCATCGATGGTGGTCTTGCCGGTGGATGGGTTTGGGCAGTCGATCACTTTCGGGTTGATACTGGTGCGGACGGCCTCAAGCACGGTTTTGCTAGTGCCTTTGATGGCCAGATCGATCGCGCAAGCTCGGTTGTAGTCCAGGGAGATGCCCGCTTTATCGGCAGCGATGAGTGCGAGGACAACGTGGGCCACGTTGCCGCCAGCGAGGAAATGGGCTTCGAGGGGATCCGTATCTATGGCGATGCCGGCTTTCACCGCTGTCACCCTGCTGTCAACAATCAGGCCGATCGGAACTCGGCGCAGACGCATTCCGATGAGCTTGGCGAAGGAAACCGGAGCGTCCGCGAGCTTGGCGCGGAGCCACGTTCCAAAAAAGTTCAGAAGGATCACCACGACGACCAAGCCGACCAATAGCGAAGCGGCAAAGAGAAAATAAACGGCAAATTGTGAAATCATAAATGAGTGTTTTGTGCGCAGCAACATGGCACACCTCATTCCGTTCGCCACATAAAAAATCAGGTTTTTTTCGTCGAAAATCCACTTCCCCGCTTGCAGTGTCCGCCCGTAGCGGGATATGGCTATGTCATATGAATTTCAAGTCCATTCACGCTCCCAGTTCAGCGAGCAAGACGGCCATTCTGATGACCTGCGTTTGCGTTGTTCTTTTGGCTACTTTTCGTGTTTTGCACGCCACGGTTTTGGCAGATTGGCCGAATTTTTCTCCGCTGGCGGCTGTCGCATTCTGTGGAGGGTTTTTGCTGCCCGGTTGGATGGCTTGGGGTGTGCCTCTGGGCGCTCTTTTTGTCTCGGACTTGTTGCTGGCGGCGATTTTTGGTTATCCCGCATTCGGATTCGGTCAAGCGGCCGCATGGATTTCCTTCGCTGTCATCGTTGCCATAGGTCGTGGAATGGCGGCGCGTTCGATCCACTCGCTCACTGGCATATTCTCTGGCCTTTTTGCGGGAGGGATTCTCTTTTACTTCATCACCAATGCTGTTTGTTGGCTCACCATCCCCGCGTATCCGCGCGGACTTGACGGATTGTGGATGTCTCTCACGGTCGGCTTGCCCGGATTTCCACCATCCTGGCTCTTTTTTCGCAATTCCCTTGTTTCGGACTTCCTCTTCGCTTCGACCCTGCTGGCCATCTGGTCCTGGGCTCATGTTCGTCAGCAGCAGCCCTTGAGCCAAAATCCAAGCGAGGTTTAGGGCGCACGCTCTGGTTTTTTAGCAGCGGTCTACGATCGCCGAAAAGCGAAACGGGTGCTCATTCCGGGCAGTCACTGGTAGGCGCTACAAGAAATCAACAAACCTTACTGGGACGAACTGCCTGTAGCGAAAACATGAAGATTGTTGGTTGACTGGGTGGTATAGGCAAGTGAAGCTTTTAAGCACCGCCCGCTGATGCGACCAAGACGAAGTTTTTTTCGTTTCTTGGTGGTGGAGAATCACGCAAAAAACAAGCAGCGTGGTAGTGGGAGCTATTTGTCACTGGAATGTCACAAACGTTTACTCAATTTTAAAAAAACAAACGCCAAAGACTGGTGAGCTAATATTTAAGGGGGAGTGCAGCCATGTGGAGTCGAACCACAAACCTTCTGATCCGTAGTCAGATGCTCTATCCAATTGAGCTATGGCTGCTGAAGGAGCGTGAACAGTAGACGGAGATGTGCGAGTACGTCAATTAAGAAATGCAAAATTTGGGATTTTTTTCGAAGGAGGTTTCGGTTGATGCATCTTTGTTGTGAGTGCATGACGTAAAATAAGAGTGAGTATTGATCTCAAAGGCGATTGGGGTTTAGTTGGGGCTTTGGCGGCGGATGCAGTGTCGATGCCTGTGCATTGGTATTACGATCGGTCGGCGCTGCGACGGGATTACCCGATGCTGAAGTTCTATGTGGCGCCCAAGTCTCCTCATGCGGATAGCATTTTGTGGCGTTCGGAATACCAACCTCTCAATGAGAAGGGAAATATTCTTCATGAGCAGGCGGTCTATTGGGGACGGAAGGGAGTGCACTATCACCAGTTCCTTCACGCTGGAGAAAACACACTGAATTTCCAGTTGGCGGTGGCCTTGTTTGAGCAAGTGATGCAGGCTGGGAGCTATAATGCGGAGGCGTGGGTCGAGAGATACTGCGATTTTATGCTAACGCCGGGGAGGCATAGGGACACTTACGTTGAGGAATGTCATCGGGCTTTTTTTACGAATTATGCGCGTGGGAAAAAATGGCGTTCCTGCGGGGTGGATGACGTTCATATCGGGGGATTGGCGTCCGTTCCAGCTCTGGTAGAGGCCCTCGGTGCAGGTCATCCCGACTTGCGTGCGGTGGTCCAGGAGCACGTCGCGATCACCCACAAAAATAGCGAGGTTCTTCGTGCGGCGGATACCTTGGTCCGCCTTCATGCGGCCATCGGGAGCGGGGAGGGGAGTCTCGAGGAGGCGCTTTTTGAAGAGGCTTCGGATTACATTTCGAGGCGAAAGGTCGTGGCTTGGACCAAAAAGAGCGATGAAGCCGTGATTGGCGAGATCCTGAGTCCGGCGTGCTACATCAAGGATGCATTCCCTGCGGCGCTGTATCTGGCTTGGAAATACCAGCACGATTTTTCAGGCGGGATCATCGCGAATGCGAATCTGGGCGGGGATAATTGCCATCGGGGAGCCGTGGTGGGTTCGCTTCTCGGGGCAGCTTGCAAAGTTCCTCTGAAGTGGCGGGCTGGGCTTCGCGTTTTACAGGCGTGTCGAGAGTTGGAAATCAACCGCACGAGTGAGGATGGTATGGGATGGTCTCAGGAAGTTTAAAGCGCGGTGTTGCGTTTTTTGACTGGGAAAATGCCTTTTCATCCCAGATGGGAGTCGGAATAATGGGGGTTGGTTTTAATCAATTCCATTTCACGCCAACTTTCCATTATGCCATCCAAATCCAATTCTCAGATGCGTCCGTTTTCCTCCGCCTTGCTTGATGGGCTGAGTCGCGCGCCGAGTCGCGCTATGCTTTATCCGGTGGGCTACAAGGAGAGCGATTTCTCGAAGTCGCAGATCGGTGTGGCTTCGACCTGGAGCATGGTGACGCCATGCAATATGCACATCGATCAACTCGCCCGCGAAGCCGCTCTGGGTATCGATGCGGCCGGTGGAAAGGCGACAATCTTCAATACCATCACGATCTCCGATGGCATATCGATGGGCACCGAGGGGATGAAGTATTCGCTCGTTTCCCGCGAGGTGATTGCGGACTCCATCGAGACGGTGGTTGGTTGTCAGGGGTTCGACGGCTTTGTGGCCATCGGCGGATGCGACAAGAACATGCCGGCTTGTATCATGGCCATCGTGCGTATGAATCGTGCGGCGACTTTTGTTTATGGTGGAACGATTCTTCCGGGTTGCTTCGCCAAGCGTCAGTTGGACGTTGTGTCTGTTTTTGAAGCGGTGGGACAATGTGCCGCGAATAAAATCTCGATGAAGGACCTTCATGATGTCGAATCCCGAGCGATTCCCGGACCGGGATCCTGCGGTGGAATGTATACGGCGAATACCATGGCATCCGCAATCGAAGCGATGGGGTTCAGCTTGCCGAACAGCTCGGCGCAAAATGCGGTGTCACCCCAGAAGGTCGCAGATTGTCGTGAAGCGGGGGCGGCTGTTCTCAACATGCTGAAGCGCGGCATACGTCCGTCGGATATCATTTCCAAGGAAGCACTGGAGAATGCGATTACGGTGACGATCGCCCTCGGGGGTTCAACGAATGCGGTGCTGCACCTCTTGGCTATCGCCCACACGGCAAACATCAAGCTGGCGCTGGAAGACTTCACCCGCATCGGTCGCCGAGTGCCTGTTTTGGCGGATCTCAAGCCGAGTGGCCGATTTTTGATGTCCGAGTTGGTGGCGATCGGAGGGATCGTGCCGTTGATGAAAATGCTATTGGCTGAGGGATTGCTTCACGGCGACTGTCTCACCGTCACTGGTAAAACGCTCAAGCAAAATCTTGCTCCGTTCAAGGCCTACCCTAAAGGCCAGGAAATCATTCGCCCGATCAGTAATCCGATCAAAAAAGACAGCCACCTCGTTATTCTTAAAGGGAATCTCGCTCCCGACGGGGCCGTCGCCAAGATCAGCGGCAAGGAGGGAGAGAAGTTTCAAGGCTCGGCTCGTGTTTATGAGTCCGAAGAGAAGGCGCTCGAGGCCATTCTTGCTGGAAAAATCAAGAAGGGTGACGTGATTGTGATCCGCTACGAAGGGCCGAGAGGCGGGCCAGGGATGCGCGAGATGCTATCGCCCACGAGCGCCGTAATGGGTTGCGGGTTGGGCAAGGATGTGGCTCTGATTACCGATGGACGATTCTCCGGGGGAACGCATGGATTTGTGGTTGGCCACATCACCCCCGAAGCATTTGACGGCGGGCCCTTGGCTATCGTCAAGAACGGTGATGGGATCACCATCGATGGCGTGAATCACAAGATTACGCTGGATGTGCCCGCGAAGGAAATCGCGGCCCGTCTTGCGAAGTGGAAAAAGCCAAAATCGCGATACAATCGCGGCGTGCTAGCGAAGTATGCGAAACTCGTTTCCACCGCCTCCCAAGGCGCTGTGACGGATCTTTAAGTCCCGTTTTCCTAAATCAGAACCATGAGGCAATATCCGGCAAACCCAATGCAGGCGGCCGCTTACAAGCGCCACCAATTGCAACCCTCCGCGCCCGGTGCCAACACGCAGGTTTCGATTAGTTTTGGCGAGAGCGTGAGTCCGGAATTCCTGCGTCACTCATGGCAGATCGTGATGCAGCGCCATCCCATCCTCCGCTCCGCCTTCACCAAAACGAGTGAGGGAGTGATGGTGCGGGAGGCTGATAAGGCCGAACCAACATGGGTGCAGATGGATTGGCAGAGTGTTCCGCCTCAGGAAATCTCAAAGCGATGGAGTGTTTTGCTGGACTCCGATGCCACCAACGAATTTGAGGCCATCGCGGTTCCGCTTGTCCGCTTTCATGAGATCCGGCTTCCGGGTGGTGGTGGGCATTATCTTCTGACGACGCCGTCCTTCCTGCTAGACGAGTTTTCGCTCACCAGGGTGTTGTTGGATTTGTTGCAGACGATGGGGCAGTCACCTTTGGCTCCGATCGCGGATTTGCCTGTCGAGTCCAAAGCCAAAAACTGGGAGGAGTTTCTGGCGGGGGCATCCGCTCCGATTGAGTTGTACCCACGGGTTGGGGATCCCTCCCAGACCCACTCGACGCTCCTGATCGATCGCGAAAAATCCTCCCTTTTTGGGAAGTTTTGTCACGACCACGATTTGGAAGAAAGTTTGGTGGTGCGGTGTCTCTGGTCGCTCTTGCTGCGCCGGTTTGGAGCGACGGGGAATTTGATGCAATGTCTTTTTGACGGACGCGGGGAATCGAGTGAGGTGGGATATTTTCAAAATTGGCTCCCGGTTGTGCAATCTTGGAGTGGATCGGTGAAGGACTGGTTGGATGCAGCCCAAGCTCTCTCCGACACGATGGCCGAGCAGAGCTGGATCGATCCTGATGAGGCCCTCCGCAATGCTGGTCTCGAGTGCGCGATGAAGGATATCCGTGCTGCCTTTGTGTGGACGGCCAATT
>JBILZC010000107.1:0-7460 GCA_044377415.1 Terrimicrobiaceae bacterium
GATATATCCCTACACTTCTTTTTTGTGCGTTCTTGCCGTTACGTTTGATGGGTCAAGAATCTCCAGCGGCACCTAATCCCTCCCCCACCCCTTCTGCCACGCCTCAAGAAGCCGCTTTGACTCTCACTGCTCCATTAACCGCACCGAGCCCGGAAAGCGACAGCGATTTCATCACCCTTCCCGAAGCGGCTGGCCCATCGAGTGCCGAACCGAAAAAAAATCCCGAAGGCACATTCACTAACGAATCCCTGACCACTCCCGCAGACGCTGATGCTGGCCTCACGGAGTCCAATGATCTCATGCCTCTCGACATATCGACAGAAGCTCCCGTCGATACCGCCGCGCGACTCGTGGCTACCGAGGAACAGGAGATCAAAGTCAAAATCCGCTACAAGGAAACCCGCCTGAAAGTCGAAAAAACTCCCGCGCTCGAATCCCTTTTAGCCAAGGCCAAAGCGGCACGCACCTTTGAATCCGAGCGCGCCGCCTACCGCGAATATTACCGCGAGCTTTTTCGCCGAATAAAAAAACTCGACCCCACGCTTGCCAAAAAATGCGATGCCATGGAGACAGCCTACTTGAACCGCTTGGCGCAAACGCGCATCGAGCCGACCATTCCTCTGGAACCCCCGCCGAAGCCCGTACCCCTCGCGAACTGAAATTCACACGCCCAAAATCACCCGCTGCCCTAATCCATCATGAGTTTATCCACCATCCCGGAGATGAAAATCTTTTCGGGAAACGCACACCCCGCACTCGCTCGCGACATTTGCCAATACCTCGGTAGCGAGTTGGGAGATGCCACCGTCAGTTCCTTTCCTGACGGCGAGACCTTCGTTAAAATCAACGATAACATTCGTGGCCGCGATGTTTTCATCATTCAGCCCACCTGTCCGCCCACCAACCAGAACTTGATGGAACTTCTGATTTTGGTCGACGCCGCCCGCCGCGCCAGTGCTGCACGAATCACCGCTGTGATCCCATTTTTTGGCTACGCGAGGCAGGACCGCAAAGACCAACCACGCGTCCCGATCACGGCCAAACTCGTTGCCAATCTCATTGCCGCAGCAGGAGTGAATCGTGTGTTAACGATGGATCTTCATGCGCAACAATTGCAGGGCTTTTTTGATATTCCCGTCGATCACCTTCATGCCCTGCCCGTGATGGTGGACTATATTCGCGGCCTCAATATTCCCAACCTCATCGTGGTTTCACCGGACGTGGGTGGTGTGAAAATGGGGTCCGCCTTTGCCTCCGCTTTGGGAACTCGTCTCGCCATCGTGGTGAAGCAAAGAAAAAGCGCCACCGAGACCGAAGCCTCGCACATCATCGGAGATGTCGCAGGAAAAAACATCCTCATCATTGATGACCTCACCGAAACAGCTGGCACAATCACCAGCGCGGCAAAGATTTTAAGAAAACACGGGGCATTGGATATTTATGCTGGCGTTTCTCATGCTGTTCTGACAGATTTGGCCGTTGAGCGTTTGAAGGACTCCGATATCAAGGAGTTAATTTTCACGAATAGCGTTCCGGTTCGTCTCACACCTGGCAGCAGAGTGACAGGACTCTCTGTCGCAGAACTACTCGGTGAAGGCATCCGGCGCATCCACGACGATGAGTCCGTAAGCTCGCTCTTTGAATTGAAACAAAATAAGTAAGTCACATTTATGGCCAAGCAAGTTAAACTAATAGCACGTCCCCGTACCGTAAGCGGTCGCAATGCGGTAAAAACCGTTCGCGCCCGTGGAGCAGTACCAGCCGTGATCTACGGTGCACGCACCACTCCGTCCAACCTCGAAGTCACACGACGCGATATTGAGATCATCCTCTCTCACTCCGTGGGCGAGAACATCCTTGTCGATCTCGAGATCCAAGACGGATCGAAAGTCACAAACCAGCTCACCCTCATCCAAGAGGTGCAGCATCATCCGATCCGTCGCCAAATCCTCCACGTTGACTTCCATGCTGTCTCCATGACGGACAAAATCAACGCTGAGATTTCCGTCGAACCTTTCGGCGAATCCGATGGCGTTAAAAATTTCGGCGGCTTGCTGGAACAAAACATCCGCTCGGTTAGCATCAGCTGCCTACCACAGAATTTGCCAGAACTCATCAAGGTCGATATCAGCGCGATGAAAGTCGGCGACTCTTTGCATGTCCGTGACCTTGTCTTGCCTGAAGGCGTCGAAGTCAATGATGATGCTGATCTCACCGTCTTCATTGTTGCCGAGCCCAAAGTGGCAGAGGCGACTCCAGCTTCCGGTGCTGCAAAAGCTCCAGAAGTCATCAAAGAGAAAAAAGTCGAGGCCCCAGCCAAGAAGTAAGACCTGCTCAGCGTGGAAAAAACGGCAGCATTTCGTCTCGTGGCCTGCCTGGGAAACCCAGGAAAGGAATACGCAGGCACCCGGCACAATGTCGGGTTTCTTGTTGCGGACGAAATTGCCCGTCGTACAGCCACATCGTTTTCGTTTGACCCGAAATGGAACTCGGCTACCGCCAAAGTCGGTGGTCGCACGATCATGAAACCCCAAACTTTCATGAACTTGAGCGGCGAAGCGGTTGGCGATTTTTCGAGGTATTACAAGATCCCGACCAATGAAGTGATCGTCATCCTTGACGACATTTCTTTGCCGCTCGGGACCCTTCGCCTTCGGAAATCCGGAAGTCCAGGTGGTCACAACGGCCTAGAGTCCGTCCTTGTCCACCTGAGTACCGAAGCCGTTCCTCGCCTACGTGTGGGAATAGGTCAACCTGACGGTAGCGCCCTACACGATCATGTGCTCGGACGCTTCACCAACGAAGAACTACCCGACGTCGAAGAAAGCGTGACTCGTGCCGCAGATGCGTTTGAATACGCAAACGCCCACGGCATCGATGCCGCAATGAATCAATTTAACCAAAAAAACCAGGAATAATGAACAGATACGAAGCACTACTCGCCCTTAACACAAAAGGCAAAGAAGAAACCATCAAAGACACGATCGAACGTTTGGAGAAAGTTCTCCAGGGCGAAGGCGCACGCATTGAACAAGTGCAACGCCTCGAGAAGCGTGAACTCGCTTACGAGTCCCAACATACCAAAAGCGCTTATTTCGTGAATTACATTTTCGAAGCCGCGCCGACCATCATCGAAAAAGTCCGCGCCAAGTTCAAGTTGGACAGCGATATTTTGCTGCAAAACTACATGCAACTGCCTGCTAAAAAAGCCGCAGTCACTGCTGCAGCCTAACCTCCACAGACCCCAAATCCCATGGCGAACGTCAACAAAGTTATCCTCATCGGCAACGTGACACGCGACCCAGAAGTCAAGTTCACATCCAAAGGCAGCGCTGTTGCCGACCTCGGCCTCGCCATTAACCGCAACTTTACGCTCGATAATGGCGAGAAGCGTGAAGAGACGACCTTTGTGGACGTCGAGCTTTGGGGTCGTCTTGCGGAAATCGCTGGGGAATACGCTAAAAAAGGCCGCCCAGTCTACATCGAAGGTCGCCTTCGCATGGATACTTGGGATGACAAAGCCAGTGGTCAAAAACGTAGCCGCATGAAGGTGGTCGCTGAAAACCTCCAACTTCTCGGCTCCCGCACGGGGGGCGATGCTCCGTCAGGTCCCCGTGGTGATCACGAAGGCGGAGAAGCCCCTGCCCCACGCCGCGCTGCTTCCCCCGCTCCATCCCGCCCCTACACACCGCCAGCGGCACCCCACGATAACGACGACGATATTCCTTTTTGATACAAGAAGGAACCCGTCAGTCTGGGATAAAATCTGGCTAAGACGCTCTAATCTTTTAATCGGCCCCTGTGTTGAAACGTCCGCTAAAAAGATTCTTGGAGCACTTTTATTATTGAGCAGCATTTCAGGATTATTTCATTTCCTTGGTACTCGATTTAAATTGATAGATATTTGAGATCCCGATGAAAATCTCAAAGGAACGATGAGCATGCCGGATCCCAAATCTCAGGAACTCGAACCGCTGGATTCAGCATTTGAGGTTTCCCTTCGCCCGCCTCTTTTTGAGGAATTTGCGGGGCAGGATAAAACCGTTGAGCGCTTGCAGGTGATGGTGGAAGCCGCCAAGCAACGCGGCGACACACTCCAGCACATTCTTTTGAGCGGCCCCCCCGGCCTCGGCAAGACCACCCTCGCCTACATTATCGGTAATGCCATGGGCGCCGAGGTGCGAACGACTAGCGGACCAATGATTGATAAAGCTGGAGACCTCGCTGGTCTCCTCACGAACATTGAACGCGGCGGCATCCTCTTCATCGACGAGATTCACCGCCTTCAACCCGCCATTGAAGAATACCTTTATCCGGCCATGGAGGACTTCAAGTTGGATATCGTGATCGATCAAGGCCCGAGTGCCAGAACAGTGCGACTGAATCTCGCTCCATTCACCTTGGTCGGTGCGACAACGCGATCAGGAATGATCAGCGATCCGCTTCGCTCCCGATTTGGCATGAATTGCCGCTTGGATTATTACACGGCGGAAACACTCGCCAAGATTGTTTCTCGGAGCGCCGGGTTACTTAACAGCGAATTGGAACCGGGCGCCGATATGGAGATCGCCCGCCGCGCGCGAGGCACTCCACGTATCGCCAACAACCTGCTTCGCTGGGTCAGGGATTACGCTCTCGTCCGCGCTGGAGGTCGCATCACCGCTCAAACAGCGGCAGAAGCCCTCACCATGTTGGATATCGATTCCGAGGGATTTGACGAAATGGACAAACGCATCCTCGAAGCGATCATTGGACTTTTTGATGGCGGTCCTGTCGGAGTCAATAGCCTCGCCGTGGCGATCGGCGAGGAATCTGGCACCATCGAGGAAGTTCACGAACCGTATCTGATCATGCAAGGGTACGTGAAACGAACGGCACAGGGCCGAGTTGCCATGCCAAAAGCCTATAGGAAACTCGGACTCCAAGCCCCCAAATCCAAATCAGAGCAAAGCGAGTTTTTTTCAGACCAAGAATGACCAAAGCATAACTACTCCCACATGGAGTAGAAACCTTTGATCACTTGGTCTTCTTGTTTACTCCCCAACCACGCTCATTATCCCCAGCACCATGCAGCAAGCAGACAACTGGCAGCGAAACTTCGTACTCGCGTAATCATTTGGCAAAGTAACCGAGGAAAGGATTTCCCTCATCATGACCTCGCTTGGCAATTGAACAAACGCCCCCCATCCGCGCAAGCCACATGGGCAGAGAGAATCAGAACTGCGAGAATGGTTAAAAACGATGGGAATTTGACGTAACTCGATTGGATGAGCATGTAAGCGAGAGACTACGAGGCGCCGTTGGATTTTTGAAAGCTAAGCTTCCCGTCGTTCTGACATGCTTGGATATGATCTCCCTCGCCGAAGCGCCCATCGAGAATTTCAAGGCTGAGCGGATCAAGAATCTCGCGTTGAATGACGCGCTTGAGAGGGCGAGCCCCATAGGCCGGGTCGTAGCCTTCCCTAACAAGAAACTGCCTCGCGGTTTCATCGAGCGAGAGAGTGATATTCTGCTTGGCGAGGCGATCCAGAAGGCGGGACAACTGGATATCGACGATTTGAGTGATCTGACTGCTATCCAAGCGGTCGAAGATGATAATCTCATCGATGCGGTTAAGAAATTCCGGACGAAAGTGCCCACGAAGGGCTTCCTGAACCCGGCGATTACGCTCCTCCTTCGGGAGATCTTCCATGATGTATTGGGAACCAATATTCGAGGTCATAATGAGAACGCAGTTTTTGAAATCGACCGTTCGCCCCTGACCATCAGTGATGCGTCCATCGTCCAACACTTGAAGAAGGACATTGAATACATCCGGATGAGCTTTTTCCACTTCGTCAAAAAGGATCACGGAATAGGGTTTGCGACGCACGGCCTCAGTCAATTGCCCCCCTTCTTCGTAACCCACATAGCCAGGAGGAGCTCCTATAAGGCGAGCGACAGTGTGCTTCTCCATGTATTCCGACATATCGAGACGAATGATCGCCCCCTCATCGTCAAAGAGAAATTCGGCGAGAGCTTTGGAAAGCTCGGTTTTTCCAACGCCAGTCGGGCCGAGAAAAAGAAACGAACCGATCGGGCGATTCTCATCTTGCAGCCCAGCACGGGCTCGGCGAACGGCATTGGAAACGGCCTTGATGGCTTGCTGCTGACCGACGACTCGTTCCATGAGACGCTCTTCCATTTTCACTAGCTTCGCCCGTTCGCCTTCTTGCAAACGAGATACAGGAATACCAGTCCACGTGGCAACGACCTTAGCAATATCTTCCTCGGTGACTTCCTCGCGGAGGAGTCCGCCTTTTTTGGGAATGCCGGAATCCGGTTCGGTTGTTTGGATTTTATGCAACGCCCGCTCCATTTCCGGAATCTGCCCGTATTGGATTTCACTCGCGCGCTGGAGGTCGCCTCGACGCTGGGCCTGCTCCAACTCGGATCGAAGATGCTCGATTTTCTCAGCGACCTTCTGGGATTTGCCGATCTCTTCCTTTTCCTTCAGCCATTGGGCGCGGAGCGTGGAGGATTGTTCCTTCACGTCAGCGAGTTCGCGCTCGAGTTTTTCCAAGCGCTCACGGCTTGCGGGATCTTTTTCTTTTTTGAGTGCCTGACGCTCCATTTCGAGCTGCATGATTTGACGTTCGAGTTGGTCGAGTTCGGTGGGCAGGGATTCGAGCTCGATCTTCAATCGCGATGCGGCCTCGTCCATGAGATCAACTGCCTTATCTGGAAGAAAGCGGTCACTGATGTAGCGATTGCTCAAGACAGCGGAGGCAACAAGTGCGGCATCCTGAATGCGAACGCCATGATGAACCTCATAGCGCTCCTTGAGTCCACGCAGAATCGCTATCGTGTCCTCTACGCTAGGTTCACCCACCATCACTGGCTGAAAGCGGCGCTCAAGGGCAGCATCTTTCTCAATGTATTTCCGATACTCATCCAAAGTGGTCGCTCCGATTGTGCGCAACTCCCCTCGGGCAAGTTGCGGTTTCAGAAGATTCGAGGCGTCCATCGATCCCTCGGCGGCACCAGCTCCAACGATGGTGTGAAGCTCATCAATGAAAAGAATGACCTCCCCCTCGCTCGAGGTGACTTCCTTAAGAAACGCTTTGAGGCGGTCCTCAAACTCTCCTCGAAACTTAGCTCCAGCAACCATGGAACCAATATCCATAGCAATGAGTCGTTTGTTTTTGAGGGATTCCGGAACATCACCGCTCACGATGCGGCGAGCAAGACCCTCAACGATAGCCGTCTTACCCACGCCCGGCTCACCAATAAGAACGGGGTTGTTTTTGGTTCGACGGGAGAGGACTTGCATCGTGCGGCGGATTTCCTCATCACGACCGATCACTGGGTCAATTTTGCCTTTCTTTGCAAGCGCTGTGAGATCGCGACCATATTTCTCGAGTGTCTGGTATTTCCCTTCGGGATCCGCATCGGTGACGCGCTGATTGCCCCGAACAGAA
>JBILZC010000038.1:0-20956 GCA_044377415.1 Terrimicrobiaceae bacterium
CGGACTCGCCGCTCCCGATTGAGGTTCAGCATTCTGGAGGGGGGGAAATCCTGAGCTTTCGCGCTCATGAGACTTCCGACCGGCTATATGTCGCGGGCTCAGCCAGAAGACATAAACTGAGTAACAGGATTGGTTGGGGTTTGTTACAGATGATCTCACGCTTACCTTCGACCGCACCAATTGGACAATCAGTAAGCCAAGCGCAAGGAAAGGTTGGGAGATTGAGGACTGGGATGGAAACAATGACACCATCAACATCGACCTCACCACAGAGAATATACCTTGGGAAAAGTTGCTCGAGATTTTCTGCTTTGATTCTCCAACCGAACTCCTTGAGCTGCTTGAGGGGCATTGCGCGTTTGAAGAACGTGTTTTTGGTCTGATGGGAGACTTGCCAGAAGGAGCTTCTGCTTCCAACATCGTCACCGACCCAATTTTAAGCGAATGGATGACGAGATTTGATGGATGATTGAGTAAAACCACCGCATTCTGAATAGAAAAAACTATGACAGGATTCCCATGCGACAGTAGCGATGATGGTTTTATACCAGACGAAATGTATGACGGAGTGAGGGATCAAATACGAACCCAACGGCAGAAACTCGGCAGGTCTTTAACCGAAGAAGAGATAGCCGAGATATACATCACCGAGGGGCTTGAACCTCCGAGTGAAGTCTACTGCGGAGGTTGGACTTATGTTGATTACGGATTCAACATGGGGGAATTCGAGGAAGAAATTTATGACGAAGTGAGGGACAAAATTAAAAGCAAAACCAAAGAATTTGGCAGGTATCTGACTGAAGAGGAGATTGAAGCCTGCTTCATTGCGGAAGGAATTGAACCGCCGCTCAACTGCTATGAGGTCGCTTACGGCGATGGCGAGGAGGAGGGATACGCCAGTATGCAAATCGAAGAGAAACCCCTCCGCCCGGAAGAGAATGAATCCGAGGATTCAAGCCAATCAGAGACAATAGAAGTCCCTTTTTCGGAAGAAGCCTTGAGAGAATTAGAAGCCGACTCACCCCTTGCGGCAGAGTATTGGAGGGGGCTTCAAGCGATAGCACAAGAGCACGGAATTAATTCGACATTCACTATGCGAAAAAAGCCACCCTCTGACACAAAGAAAGTCCGATTTGTCTTTTTGGAGAAGGGAACCTCCCCGACCGACTCCGAAGCCAAGCCAAGCGAGTAGATGCAATACTTACTATTATCAATATTCAGTAATATTCTATGACACAGACAACAACCCAGCAGAATTCGACCGACGAGTTACCGATTTCGGAAAATTTGTCACCTCTAATGGCAGAGTATTGGAGAATTGGTCAACAACGAGCAGCAGAGTTCGGAGCTACCGCGACTCTCGATCTCCCAAAGCGGGTTCCCTCTACCACAACGAAGACTCGATTCATCTTTTTGGAGAAGGGTAGTGATTCAAAGGAATGAAAAAACGATCAAAATCCATATTCTGCTGTTTTGTATATTTATACATTTGCGGAGTTTCTTTTGCGCTTGCCGACACATCGCAAGCCAGTGAAGGCGAGCTCGACTCCCAATTCGATTTAGGTTGGAGATACCACAAGGGCAAGGGGGTAAAGAAAGATGATAGTAAAGCATTTGCGTTATGGACTGCTGCGGCTAATAAAGGGCATGCAGCAGCCCAACACAATCTGGCATTACTCTATTTCAACGGTCTAGGGGTGGAGAAAAATGAGATCGAAGCTGTTAACTGGTTTCGCAAGGCAGCTGAAGCAGGTTTTCCATATGCTCAGAGAAATCTAGGTTTCTGCTACCAATCTGGAAGTGGCTTGAAGCAGGACCATTCTGAAGCGTTCAAATGGTTTCGCGAATCCGCGCTTAATGGTCTCCCTGAAGGTCAATTTTGTTTAGCTCATTGCTACTCACAGGGCTGGGGTGTTAAAAAGAGCGATGCAGAGGCAAGTAAATGGTATCAGGAATCTGCCCTTAATGGTCTTCCCGAGGGGCAATACATTATGGGTTTGCGTTACAAAAATGGGTCAGGTGTGAAGCAGGATCCCGTCGAGGCATTCGCTTACTTTAATTTGGCCAGTGATACGCATGAGGATGCACCAAAAGAACGAGATTTAATCGAGGGGCAATTGACCCTGGAGCAGAAAGCCCTTGGCCAACGTAGAACAAAGGAACTGCAAGCACAGATTGATAGCGAAGATAATTCTAAATAAACTACTTATGATTCGCACTGCTGCCGCAATTGCTGCCATATTCCTAGTCTCCTGTACTTACGCTCCACGCAGCACAAATCAAACCTATACGGCTCGTCAAATGGCTATAGGGGTTGCAAGTCATCCAACTGGGGGAATGACATCTACAACCACCGTGGGGGAAGCTCCTGCTTCTGGGGACACTATAGCATCTTCACAGCAACACCTTGCGACTTATCCTGAAGTCCGAGTGGCTGAATTGGCAAGTAAACCAACTATTAGTCGTGCCATTTCAAGCGCATCAAACTTCATTACGATAGGCTCCACCAAAAGCGATGTCGTGAGAATTCAAGGAACCCCGACAAAAATCGCAGACCTTTCTTTTATCAACCAAGAAATGTGGAATTATGGGTACTACAATAGAATCACCTTCAAAAATGGTCGGGTTTCAGAATGGAATAATTCTGATGGAAAACTGAAAGTTAGAATGGAGTTTGAATAATCTTTACTTCCCAACTAGGCAAGACCCTAGGTTATTGGCACGTTTATTGCTTTTTACCCACATGTCAGACGAGCAAAGAGGCCATTTCCGTGCTTACAGACCTAAACTTCTCATGAAATGAATTTAACTCCCCCCATTCAAAATGACCTCGATATTAATGAGCCGCTAGAAAGATATCTAGCCGATATATTGGAAAAAAGAGACGTCACTAATGTTACAATGATGCATGATACGTTGGAGCTCTTAATTAAATATAATAATATTCCCGTTAACCTATCTATTAAAATAATATCGATATATTGGAAGTTAAGCATGGAAGCTGATTTTGCTTTACCATCAAAAGAAAGTGAAGAGGAGATTCCTGTGTTTGAAGCCCCTGTCGCACTAGGATTGTGCTAAGGTGCTAGCAATGGCGATTTTTCTATCGGAAAAGCAGTATTAGCCATTATACACGGGTTTAATCACTAGAGGGGGGAGGTGCAGCAGTTTCTGGACCCCCGATCAGGTGTTGTTTTCCCTCAAGGCTATCGGTTTTCGGAACCTCGGAAACTGCGGATTCCATAGAAAGAGACAGCCCACCCCATCCTTGAAGAGACTTGCCATCGATCTTCAAATCATTTCTGAGCCCCTGCTTCCATCGCACTTTCACCTCGGAGGAGAAAATTTCCTTGAATAGTTGTTTTTTTAACGGGGAGTAGCCCATTTCTAAGCAAAAGGCATTATACCACCGATAGGCATCGCTTAATGGAAGTACGCAGCCTTTTCCATGCACAATTCGACTATCTGCAAAGAGAGCTACAGTGGGTTGGTCCACGGGGTCCACAAAACGCCCCTCAATCCAGCGTCGCCGCCCCTCGTTTCCGGTAAAAAAATGATCTTCAACCAGTAGAATAGACTTGGCCCTTTTTACCCACTCTCCGACACTTTCAAATAACATTTTAGCTGCTTCTATCTGGGGTCTTGTGGCACCAACCACTGACTCGTTTACCAGCTTTTTTCCCACAACCGTCAACTTGACGGGCGAGGTGGGGCGGTAGGCAGACTCAAACACATAGTCTCGAAAGTAGAAGCGATCCTCAGGCGCGTAGTAAATAATTCCAAACGGCAATTCTCCCAGTGCCGAGGCAAGGAAATCGAGGTTTGGTTCGTTCCAGTGAACTGGATGACCATAAATGTAGGCGCTATGAGGAAATTTTTTCAGCCACCACGACCAGAATGAGGATGGGGATTCAATCATTATTTGGGGCTATCCAGAGTTCGTATCGTTCTTTATTGGGGGGGAGGGTGTCACCAAGGGGGCGGAGAATATCCAGGTAGATTTCCAGATCACTGTGCCTCAATTGGCGCTCCATCTCTGCTTCGCGGAGTCGCTGTCGTTCGAGTTGATAGGCAGTTATGCCTTGGTCAAATTCTCGGAATCCCATGGCAGTTAGATTTCAAATTCTCCCACAACGTCTAGTGCTTTTAGTGGAGCGTTGTGCGGGTAAATGTTGCCTATCACGCGTAGAGGTTCTTTATGGTTTACGGTCTTGGTGAACCGGACTTCAACCAGAGCCTCTTTTTGAAGATATTGTTCCAAATTGTAGCTACCTCCTGCGATCATCTGCCTAAACTCCTTCTCACCCAACCAACTTAGCAAATGCTTGGTGAGAGTTGCTCTATGGTTTTGAGTGTAAACATGACGAACCCAATACTCATTGATGGGGTCTTGGATCGAGTGGATCTGGAAATATAGAATAATCTTATCATCCGTTTCATGTCTGAAGTTGGCAAATGTTGCAGGGAAAAGTCCCTCAGGAGGCGTCCAAGTTTTAACTTTGCAATTTTTGTCGAATGATATCTTAGAATAGTGTTGAGATGCTGTAACCATAGTATTTATTGTGACTAAATACATTTATAATATTTATTGTGCTTCTTGTCAACACTTTTGTTAAAAATAACAAAATATTTTGAACAAATATTATGAAATTTATAGATCTGGAGTATTTAGTTTATCTATAATGTCTAGCCTTCAGCAAACTGAAGGTTATTGGAAAATTTAAAAATTAGGGATTAAACAGCTGCCTTGGTTGTTTGAGTATTGTCCCACGCTCCCGCTTATACTTATTCTTCCAGATGCCTTGAGAGAGTTCTAAAATGCCCCTTAAACAGGTTTTCATTGTGATTAAGGTAACTTCCCTTGCTCGGGGGGATATAGAGGCGACATGGGGGCATGCAATAATGTGCGCCATAAACTTTAGCCAGGTTCGTTGAGATTTTTTTTTATATTTTTGGTCGGTTTTCGGGTTTGAGCTTTTTTAGAGGGCAGAGACAGAGGCAAAAATCCACATTCAGGGTAGGGGATAGTAGGGGATAGATCCAACAAGTGAAGTTGAGGTTCCGCTAGTCGTGAAAAAGCCCTGCTTCTTTAAAAAAACAGGGCTAGAGGCACGAGGAAGTCAATAAGTCCCTATATATCAGCTTTATATAAGTATCCTGTGCTGAATCAAGGGTTCGATTGCGCCTAGAGGGGAAATTGTGAGGAGTCTCTGAGGATTAGGATTTCCGGAGTTAAAAAACAGGCATTTTATTATTTTTAAATTTTCCAAAACTCCCTAAAAAAATTCTACAGATTTTGTAAATATATGTTGTGTTGATGTTTAACTGCTAAACTGCTGGACGTTTAATTTGAAGCCCTATCTGGAAAGTGTACACGCATCTGTTGATTATCTCTTTGAAATCTAACTTTATAGTAAACAATGACGGTTATCAATGTTTTAATTTCGAAAACAAGTATATTTCAACTAAGTTGTGCCTTGGTTTTAGTTTTTTTCTTTTTTGTTTTTATTAGCTTAGGGTGAGTCCAGTCCATGTCTCCCCTTTTTGGAAGAAGCCGGTATCCAAATCTTTTATAGTGCTTATAGGTGACTGGATCTTTTATTACATAAAGCAGGTTCCTCATGAGTTCGCGTGCTTTGAAGTTAATGTCTCTAGCATTTTCATCTCGATATTCCCTCTCATAGGTTTCTGACAAGGAGTATGACTTTCGCATGTAATCGATGAACTTTTCGAGGTCCGAATATTTTTTTATTATGGCGGGCTTTTTCTTCAATTCTCTGTCGGTAAAAACCCTGTTTTCTTCGATGTTGGGAGATCCCGTTCCTTTTTTGAAAAAAACAATAGCATGAGTGTGAGGATGCACTTGCATGTTTAATATCGAGGGGCATGAAAACTCGTGACTGTAAATAAATGAGTGAATTTGTTTTGAGTTAAGGCAGCTTAGTAAAAACTTAACATTCCCATCAAAGAATTCTTTTGCTTTAGTAACGTACTCAGAACTCATTTCACTACAATTTTTATAAGTCTCATTGGCTTCAAATAAATAAATCTGTGCATGGAAATCCTTGAAAAGACGTTCAACATCATTTTTTTTCTTAAACTCTATGCATTCCTGACGAGAAGTTCTTGGGTCTAGTAGTCTGTTCTTTACTTGGTGTGGATAATACTTATAGCTTACTTTAAGATTTCCCATCACGATGTTAGCTCCATTGGTCATTTCCCAGTTTCGTAATCCGACCAATAGAAGAAGGTTCCTTTCAAAATCATCTTTGTTTTTGCAACCGTACCTATTGCAATTTGTATTAAACTCAGAGCTAAGAAATCTGTTTAGCGTATCTTTAGATTGGTCATCTAATATTCCCCAATTGCTAACGTAGGCATTAATGTTCAATAAGTTAAAATCTTTTTTCGGATCCTCGTTTTTTTCAGGCACTGGTTTGAATAGCTCTGGGTGAGATAACTCAAATGCGTCTAGCTTCACATGGCTTGGCAAATCTGTCCAATGAACAAATCCCCCCTCAAGGAATGGTTCCGAAGAGTCATCCGTTAACAAGGTGTAGCTACGCCTTGTTTCGTGATTATCTTCTTCTTCTTCTTCTGCATTTTTTTCAGGACTCACTGCAATAAGATTAGAGATATCCTTTTCATGCGCTGCTAGTTCATCTTCACTTGGCAAGTAGGCATGAGGAAGACAACGAGACCATTCAAGATCATCTTCATCGTTAGTTCCTTCAGGTTTTATCTTTTTAACCCCATCGGTATCTATTGACTTATGAATTAAATCTTTCATGTTGTTATTACTGGTCGTTGTTTAATTGTTCGTTTGATGAGTCTGGTTCTTTTTCAATCCACAATAGGGTAATATACATATATATTAGGCACACAGGATCGCCCTAGGCGGTTTTAGTGGGGTTAACTACGAATTTCTGAAGCGCTGAATGCACGGCTGCGGGGTCAAAGCGAACTAATTTTCCAGCTTTGAGGTAGGGGATACGTTTTCTTTTCTGCCAATCGGCCACGGTTCGCCTGCTAACGCTATATGCATTTGCTACGTCGTTAATGGTCCAAGCGTATCCGGCACTGTTGGTGGTTCCATTTGTGTTTTGTGCGAATGTCTGAATTTTTCTCATATTTTTTTCCAGCGGATTTTTAGCCGCCGAGTCCAATCTACGGCACAAATCAAATAGCGCAAATGGAAAAAACACAAATGGCCCTTTTTTGTTGCTGCGGCTTGTGGATTGTGTATTCAGAGCTATGGCAAAATCAAAAAGGAAGTCATGCTTGGCTGTGTTGCGAGAGATATTGGGGGTGGAAGGCAAGATAGAGCATTTTGCTGCTATGATTGGGAAATCCACGAGTTGGGTTGATAGCGCTAGTGGGAACAGGATTCCATTGACTAGAGAAGCGGTCGTGCAAATCGGCTTTGTCACAGGAGTGAACCCTGAATGGCTTTTATCAGGAGACGTGAACTCTACTCCTACGCTGATGAACTCTAGCGAGGCGTTTACTCGTGAAGAGTTTCTCCGGCACTACAAAGACTTGAAAGCATATTCCCCTAGGCTCTGTGATCCTTTTTTTGCGGCAGCTGTAGAGAAAATTCCCAGAGCGTTGCTTTTGATTCTCGATGCTCTTTATGCCGCACGGCAAAATCTCAGCCATGTTGATTACATCCTCGAACAGTTGGAGGGACTGGCAAGAAACAACATGCCCAATGCCGACGTTGGTTTATCAGATCGAACCGAGGAGAAATTTGATTCTAGAAAAGTTGCTTTTGCTAGGTTGGTGCTTAGGTCTTCTTTAGCTCGGATAAAGAAGAAGCCTCAAAAACAATCAACCTCTCAGTCTTCGGAACAAGGCTAGTTTTTTAACTTTTTGAATCTTTGATTCTCCCGAGGTCTCCTTCCAGCAAGGATTCGCCTTGGGAGTAATCGCGCTCATGAGCTCAATGGTCTCTGGCTCTCTCCCGTGAGCTAGACAGCCGTTTAAATTTACGCGACTGGTTTGTTGAGCTTGTTGGACAGGGAATATTTTTTATGAAAGGCAGTCGTAAAAAATAACTAGATGGATGGAAAAGATGGAGTCCTGTAACTCTAGATCTCCGAGCATCGGTTGAGTTCTCTGATTTCGATAACACAAAACGATGGATTTCTACTTGTCATTTACTTGTCATTTAGAATGCATTTTGGTGCATTTCCTAGCATCTGTTTGCACAAATAATTATATATGAAAAAAAGCTCGCTGAGCTTTTATTTATGCGGCAAAGAGGGTGGTGGGCAGTAATGGATTCGAACCATTGAAGGCATAAGCCAGCGGATTTACAGTCCGCCCCGTTTGGCCACTTCGGTAACTACCCTTTTTTAAATCGCGTGCCCTACTACCGATTGTTCGGAGTGGTGTCGCGAGGCTGGAGAACTATGGATTTAATCACGATCTTTGGCAATGGAAAATCGTCACTATTTGTTGGTTCGTTGCTGATGGCTTCAAGCACATCGAGTCCCTCCAAGACTTGCGCGAAGACGGTGTATTGTCCGTCGAGCTTGGGGAGGGGTGTGAGGCAAACGTAAAACTGACTGCCGTTGGAATTTTTGGCGGGATTGATTTTATCTGGAAGACGGGCCATGGCCACGGCGCCTTTGTTATGCTTGAGCTTGATCTCCGCTGGGAGCGTGTAACCGGGCCCCCCTGTTCCTGTTTTTTCAGTTTGTCCGGGGCGGCTGGATGGATCTCCTGTTTGCACAAAAGAGCTAGGGAATATGCGGTGAAAGCGCAGACCGTTGTAGAATTTTTTTCTTACAAGGGTTTTGAAGTTTTCGACAGTATAGGGAGCGGATTCGTCGTGGAGTCCGAGAACGACTTGGCGTGTTTGTTTTTCTTTGCCCATGCGGATTTCCATAACGGCTACATCCGGTCCGAGAGTGGCAGCCATTGATGAGGCGGTGAGAGAGATGGCTGCGAGCAGTAAAACAAGGAGGTTTTTCATAAAATAGGAAATTCACGGCGATCGACCCCGCCGAGGAGGCATCCGTTTTCGTCCCTCACGTCGAATCGTGTGAGTTCTTCAGATTGGCGGTTGAGATACCCTAGTGCGAGCGTTTGCGCCATGTCAAAATGGGGGATGGTGCTTGTGATGTGCCCCGCGCTAGTTTCGGGACGTCTCTCGGGGGTAAGCAGGAGGCGGATTTGCAGCGGAGTTTCGAACGTGCCAAGAAAGCCGTGTAGGCGTTTGTTGACGCGGCCTACACTCTTAAGTCGGGAGACGACTTCCTGTCCAACGTAGCAACCTTTGTCGAAATCGACGGAGGTTGTTTCCAGTCGCGCTTCTTGGGGAAGCGTGTCTTCGTTCATCTCGGAGTTCCATGTAGGAACACCATGAATGATTCGCAAGCGCTCGATAGAGTAGCGCGTCATGACCGGAATGTTGATCGGTTTTTCAAAGGTGTCGTACCCTTCGCATCCAAGTCGGTTGCTGACGATGGAGCTATCCAGTGGGTGGAATCCGATGACGTGGTAAGAAGGGCGGGTCTCGGGAAGTAGAGAAATCGAAACGTCATCAGCGATGATGTATCGCTCGAGACGGGCTTGAACGGCTTCCGCCAAATCGGGGAGTGTTTCGACGATGAGGCTGTCGCTATGTGGCCAGATCCGTACATGGGCGCAGAGCTTTCCCTTGGCGGTCAGCAGGCAGGCGGTGCGTGATGTGTTCTGGGCTAAGCGTCGAATGTCGATGCTCAATTGGCCGTTCAGATAACGGATGCGGTCCTCCCCGGTGACTATGAGGAATGCACGGGGGGGGAGCTCGTAAAATCCCTTTATGGCAGGATCCTCGTGGGTCATTTATTTCGTTGGAATAAGTTCCAAAGATTTCGGAGGCGGGGGGCGGGCGCTTGCGTGGAATTCGTGGTGGGCGAGTTTTGATCGGGTAGGGGAGGAGGGGATGTCTCGCGGCCTGGGTATCCGTAAAAGCGGGAAATGACCGAGAAATCGGCATCGCCCCAACCCCGCTCGATGCCTGCCATGGCGATGCCAGCGAAGGCGGAGGCAGTTGGGAGTTCAAGGTTCTTTTCATCCGCTGCGGCAATCGCGAGTTGGACGTCCTTGAACATGTTTTTGAGCGAGAAGCGTGCATCGAAATCGCCACTCACCATGCTCGGGAGCTTCATGTCGATCACGGGGGAGCGTGCGGCATTGGATTCGAGAGCACGAGAGAGTTGCTGCAAGGGAACTCCGTGGGAATCGAGGAGAGCTAGAGCTTCTGTGAGCGCTCCAACGGCGGTTGCGGAGATCACGTTGGTCGCAATCTTAACAATAGCGGCATGGCCGATCTCACCTACAAGAAGGATCGATTTCGAGGAGACTTGAAGTAAGGGGCGGACACGCTCCAGAACGGCGGGATCCCCCCCGATGTAGTAGATGAGTTGGCCTGCCTGTGCTGCATCACGACTCCCGGTGAATGGGGCGTCAAGATAAGCGGCGTGGCGGTCGGCAACGATGGCTGCGGCTTCACGCGTTTCTGCGGGGGATACAGTGGCGTGATTGATGATAACGTGCTCGGGGGTGAGCACGGGGGCCATGGAGCGTAGAACGGCGAGGAGGGCCTCGCCGTTGGCTACGAAGATTTGGATGTGCTTGGCGGATTCCGCGACTTCCGCTGGGGAACTCAGAAAATTCGGCTCGGGACGGAGTGAGCGATTCCAAAGCCAGACTTGATAGCCCGACTTGCGGAGGCATACGGTAACTCGGCTTCCGATGAGGCCGAGGCCGATGACTCCGGCAATGGCTTTATTTGTCAGCTCCATCCTAGGTCCGATCAACCTGCGGTCGGCAGGAAGGTCTCGATCTTGGCGGACTCTTTCAGTTTTTTGAGGACCGCTTGAACGGCTTCCCGCTGAGTGTTGCTCTTGAGATAAGCAGTAATTTGGTCCTTTACCTCAGGGAAGGGAACCGTGCCGGCGGGCTTGGTTTCAGTAACTTTGATCACGTGCCATCCGAATTGGGAGCGGACAGGTTGGCTGATGTCACCGATTTTTTGAGAGAAGGCGGCGTTGGCGAATTCAGGGACCATGCGATCTTTTGTGAAAAATCCGAGATCACCAGCGGACTCTTTGGCGCCGGGTTCTTCGGAGAGTTCCTTGGCTAGGCCAGCGAAATCCTCACCCTTTGTCGCACGCTCGGCGGCTTTGGTGGCAGCGTCTTTTTGCTTGGTCACGTCGGCCTCGGTGGCGTCGGGTTTCAACATGAAAAGGATGTGGCTGGCCTTCACTGTCTCGGGTTGCTCAAACTCTTTTGTGTTCGAGTCGTAGAAGGACTGAGCCTGGGCTTCGGTGACATCGGAGGCTGTGACCTGCGATTTCATCCAAAGTTGTTGTTGGAGCATAGTGCGAAGGTTTTCCTTGAGCTTCTCGGGGGTCTGTCCGGCTTGCTTGAGTTGTTCCTCAAAGATTTTTTCATCAGGAAATTGTTTTTTGATCTTGGCAATCTCCGCATCGACATCGGCATCGGTCACTTTTTCACCCGCAGCTGCGCCAGCGACGAGTTTATCCATGATCAACTCTTGGAGGAGTTGGTTGTAGGCGCCGAGTTTTTGCTCGTTGGTTAAATCGGCTGATTTCGACCCGGATCCTTCAACAGCTGCTTTGAAGATCTCTTCGAGTTGTTGGCTGGTGATATTTTGGCCATTCACTGTTGCAACGACTTCGGGAAGGACGATGGGTTTGGAGTCAGCGGCTGGCTTTGCGGTGGCATCAGGTGTCGTGGCATCAGCAGCAGGAGTCGTCGCCACAGATGGGGCGTCGGTAGCATCGATCAATGCCTTCACTTCAGCTGGAGCGGAAGTGACTTGCTTGACTTCAGGTTGAGCTGCTGGCGCAGTGGGTTCGGTTGGCGCAGTGGCTTCAGCAGGAGCGGGCGCAGTCGGAGTTGGAGGTTTGCACGAGGCAAGGGCCATGACTGACGCTGCAACGAGTGGAACGATGGTAAGTTTGGAACGTATCATTTGAAGTAAGAACAGGATTTACTCGCACATTGTGCATTGTATGGCGAGAGGAAAAAAGCCGTTTCCAGTCAGGGATAAGATGCCACGCCTTGTAGGGAGGCCCCTTTGGTAGTCGCCGAATATTTCCTATGATCTGACTGCGGATAATTCGGTTTCGGCAGGGTGCTTGGTAGAAAAAAGAACCCCCAGCAGGAACGTTGTCCCACAACCTATAAAAACAAAATAAGGCCATGAAATGGCTGGCCACCAAGCTGGCATGATGAGCCCGAAGTTCCAATCCGCGGGTTGAAGTTGAAAGTGGAGCAGGGCCGAAATGCTAATGGCGGGAATCTTCACTTTTCCTAGCATGAGGACGGCACCCACCCCGGCCAGCATCGCAAAGACGTTGAATAAATCATTTCCACGCGACTTTGTGAGCACTCCGAGCAGGAAGACGCCGAGGATCGACCCGTATCCGTAACCAAGTACGCCGAGAGCGAGGGGGATGATGGTGATATTTGTGGAAAGCACGGCATAGGCGGAAGCCGTCGCTACAACAATCATCAGTGCACCGAATACGGCGGTCGCGATGCGGGCTGCTCGTACAGACTGGTTGTCAGTCGATGTCTTGTTGATATAGGGTTGGTAAAAATCTCGGATGAACGAGGTCGCCAAGGCATTCAAGGCAGCTGAGGTCGACCCCATCATGGTGGCGAATACTCCAGCAATAATGAGTCCGCGGATCCCGACTGGCATTTCGTGCACGATGTAGTGAGCAAAGATCTCATTGTGGGCTATGGGTAACGAGGGATCTGGATTAATCTGGTAGTGAACCCAGAGAAGGATGCCGACGGAAAGGAAGGCGAGTACGATCGGGATATCAGCAAAACCGCTCACGATGAGACTGAAGCGGCTTTTCGAAATATTCTCAGCAGTGAGCATGCGTTGGACCATGTCCTGATCAGTGCCATGGGTGGCCATAGTCAGGAATGTTGAACCTAGAATGGCGGCAAGAATGGTGTAGGGATTTTCCAGCATCGCGCGAATCGCGTCCCCAAAGGGTCGCGTGGCATCCCAACCCGTTTGGAACATCGCCACGGTATTCCCATTGAGCATAGAATCAACTTTGGTAAGCCCACCAGGGATACCTTGAAGGATGGCGAATATCGCAAAGACAACTGCGCCGCACATCAGGCAGGCTTGTATGAGGTCGGTCCAGATGACCGCTTTGATTCCGCCTACAGCAGTGTAGAGCGTGGTGACAACCGTGACAAAAACGATGCCCCAAAAATACGTCCAGATCGTGATTTGTGAGTCGGGAAAAAGATAGCGCCAGATCACAACAAGAATCACGCCGCCGAGGTAAAGCCGAACGCCAATCCCCAGCACACGACCAAGGAGAAAGATCCCGCTGGCCATGTTTTTTGTGCGAGATCCGAAACGCACGGTCAGATATTCGTAGATGCTCTGAACCTTGAAGTGAAAGTAGGGGGCGATGAAGAGATAAGCGATGATCACTCGGGCTAGAATCGTGCCGATAGCCAGTTGGGCATAGGCGAAGCCAACAGTCTTGTATCCCTCTGCCGGCGTACCCAAAAAGGTCGCGGCGCTGGTCTCCGCGGCGATGATGGAAGCCAATACGGCCCACCAAGGGATCTTGTGTCCACCCAAGGCAAATTCCTGCAGCGTGGAATTGCCGCGACCTGCATACAGGCCGATGCCAACGATGGCGACAAAGTAGACTAAGATGACAAACCCATCAATGAAGAGTGCGGCCTGGCTCATCAGGAACGAAGAGCCTTGATAAGAACGACCGAGTTGCGGCCGCTGGACTCATAGCGAGTACGACGAGTGGGCGGCAAAAGCGAAGGATCCGCTGCCGAGTACCCGCCTTTTTGCTGGAGATAGCTGTAGGCTTGCGTGGAGAGGGCGAAGAGATTTTTCACGCCCTTTTCACGAGCCATGTTTTCCACAAAGGCCATGAGCTTGCGTCCGTAGCCTTGGTTTTCATGGGACTTGCTGACATGGAGGCAGGCGAGTTCCGCCGCTGCTTGCTCGGGATACATGTGCAAAGCCACGCAGGCCACGGGAGAGCGATCGATCTCGAGTAGCCAATAGTCGTTCAAATTTTCAAGGATCTCGGTGCGCGAGCGACGAACGAGTTCCTCGTTCTTGACCGACTGGCGGATGAGTGAGATGACGGCGCGCACGTCCTTTTTAAAAATCCGCCGGATTTGCTGATACTCGTTGGAGTAAACCATCGTGCCGATGCCTTCGTGGCTGAAGACTTCGCTTAAGAGGGCCTCGTTCATACCGCCATCAAGGATGTGGGTGCGGGCGACGCCCTGCCGGCAAGCCTTGGCTCCATTCTCCAACTTGGAAATGAGGTTAGGTGAGAAATCGGCTTTCCGCTTTTTAATGAGGTCTTCGGTTTCCGCAATCGAGATCTGACGGGGCAGCGGAACGGATTCCGAGAACGCGCTGCCTGGAGCAAGATACAGGATTTTTGCAGCACTCAGTTCCACGGCGACTTCCAATGCAATGCTATCGGAGTTCACGCGGTAGGTGCGTCCCTCTCCATCGAAGCCCAGCGGGGGCACGATGGGAATGATGCCTTCGTCAAGGAGGAGCTTGAGGGCTTTCACATCGACCCGTTCGACCTTGCCGGTGAATTGCTGGTCGATGCCGCCAAGGATGCCGGAAGGATGAGCGATAAGCGCATTGATATAAGCAGCACGGAGATCAACCGAGGACAGGCCCTCCATAATCTCATTTGTGAGCCGAATAGCCGCATCAATACTGACTTGGAGTGTCGGTTCGTCGGTGACGCCGATGCCGTCCGAGTTAGTGATCTTAATGCCTCGTGCATCCGCATGGGAGATGATCTGGTGGCTTGCACCATGGACCAGAACGACCTTGATGCTGAGTGAGCGCAGCACGGCAATATCAAGTAGAAGGTTGGAGAAATTTTCTGAACCTGCCACTTCGCCATCCACGGCGATCACGAAGATGCGCTCTCGGAAGAGTGGGACATATTGGAGTATTTCGCGGAGATCGGAGACGTTCACGGTATTAAAGACTTGTTGCTGATAGCAGATACCGGGCTTCGGACACAGCAGAAAAAATAACACTGTTGAAAATCCTGTGGTCGCCGTTATTTTCGGTAAATGTCATATGAAAGATCCCTGCTTGCAGCGCAGGGTTACATCGAACTGGAAATGCCCATCGAGGCTATAGCTGAGCTGGATTCCCTGCCGACTGAGGAGCGCGAATCCGAGGAGGCTTTGCAGATGCGGCTCTTCATACTTATGAAAACACAGGAGTGGGAAACCGCTCTGGATGTTTGTCGTTCGATGCGGGTGAGTTATCCCGAGGCCCCAGCTGGATTTATCCATGGGGCGTTCTGCCTGCATGAAAAAGGGGATACTGCCGAGGCTCGTAAACTCCTGCTCAGCGGACCAAATTGCCTCGAGCAGGAGGCTACGTATTTTTACAATCTGGCTTGCTACAGCGCGGTTCTCGGTGATCTCGAGGCGGCTGTCGATTATGTGAAAACCAGCTTCGCGATGGATGACAAGTTCCGTGAGATCGCCAAGCTCGATCCGGATCTCGGCCCGATTAAAAAAACATTTTGAGCGCGCTGCGGGCAGCCTTCGCCAAAAACTTTGCCAATGGCCGCGAGGTCGGTGCGTCGGTCAGCGTTTTCGATGCCAACGGTGAGGTGGAGACATTGCATGCTGGCTTTTGTGATGCCGCGCGCACTGCTCCATGGGGACCGGAGACGCTGGTGCTGATCTGGTCTGCGACCAAGGGACTCGCTGTGGCCTGCGCTTTGCATGCTATGGAAAAAGCCGGTCTCGATTTGCAAGCAAGGGTGGGGGACTTCTGGCCCGAGTTCGCGCGTGCAGGAAAAGATCACCTCACTTTGGCGCATGTGCTTTCCCACCGCGCTGGGCTTTGTGCGTTGGATTCTTCTGAGGCGACTTTTCTCGACCACGAAAGTGTGATTCGGGCGGTGGAAGCTCAAGTTCCCGTGCTTGGTATCGATGACGGGCCTGCTTACGGTCCCAGGGTATTCGGATTTATCCTCGATGAAATTGTTCGCCGGTTGTCAGGGGGAGAGGCCCTTGGATCCTATTGGCGTCGGATTTTTGCCAAGCCATTAGGCTTGGATATTTGGATTGGATTGCCGGAGGAATTCCATTCGCGTGTGGCCACGATGCTCCCGCCGCGTTTTCAACCGGGAGCAACTCCCGATGCCTTTGCTCTCGCTTTTGCCGATACGGCTTCACTCACGCGCCGCGCTTTTTCTTGCCCTGCAGGTTCGCCCTCTCCGTCCGCGATGAATTCTCCGCTTATGCGATCGGCTTCACTGCCCTCGCTTGGCGGCATCGGCTCGGCGGCGTCTTTGGCCAAGTTTTACGCGATGTTGGCTATGGAGGGCCGCTATGCCTCGCACGTGTTTTTTGGAGCAAAAGCAATGGGATGGATGAACTCACGTCTTACCCAGGGAATCGATGGCGTTTTGCAAACAGATGCAGCCTACTCAGCTGGATTCATGCTGGATCCGATCGATACGGAAGGGCGGAAAATTCGGCAACTCCTCGGGCCATCCGTTAGGGCCTTCGGTCATGCTGGCGCAGGCGGGAGCCTTGCTTTTGCTGATCCGGAGAAGGGAATTGGCTTTGCCTACGTGATGAACCAAATGGAACTTGGTGTGCTACCCAACGACCGTTGCCTTGCTCTCGTTGACGCTTTTTATAGCCAATCGTAGAGCCGAACGGGCTTTGATATTCCCGACAAACGGGGGTGACTCTCTAGAAATCTTGGAACTCGTCTTCGAGAGGAATGGCGTCTCGGTGAGCGGTAGATTTTGAATCCTTGTTTGTGAGCGCGCGGTTGGCGGGTTTTGAAGATTGAGTCTTGGATTCAGTGACCCGTCTTGAGGAGGCTAGTTGGGTCTTCTTGGTCTTGAGGGGGCTTTTGATTTTTGACGAACGCTTGGCGCCTGAGGATTTCCCCCCGACGAGTGTTTGGAGTTCTTGAACGAGTTGGGTGAGTTGCGTGGACTGGGTGCGAAGATCTGCGGAGACGTTCGCGCTTTCCTCGGCACCGGCGGCGTTGTTTTGAGTCATCGCATCCATTTGCGAGACGGAGGAGTTGATTTGGTCGATGCCTTGGCTTTGCTCATTGGAGGCGATGGAAATCTGGGCGACCAATTCGTCGGCTTGGCGGGCCTTGCTGACGATGTCAGCCAGACTCAGTGAGACTTTGGCGTTGATCTGAACACCGGCCGAGCTTTTTTGAATGGAGTCTTCGATTTTCTCCGCCGTCTCTCTAGCGGCGCTGGCGCTGCGAAGGGCGAGGTTGCGCACCTCCTCCGCGACGACAGCGAAGCCCATTCCGGCCTCGCCAGCACGGGCGGCTTCGACAGCGGCATTGAGGGCGAGAATGTTGGTCTGAAAGGCAATTTCATCGATGGTTTTGATGATTTTTGCGATGTTGTTGCTGGATTCCTTAATGGCGGCCATGGCGTGGGCCATTTTATCCATGTCGGAAGCCCCTGTATCGGCAACCTCGCGCATGGCTCCAGTGAGGTCTTTGGCTTCGCGGGAATTCTCCGCATTGTTTTTTGTCATGCTCGCGATTTCTTCCAGCGAGGCGCTAGTTTCTTCCAGTGAGGCGGCTTGCTCGGTGGTGCTGCTGGCGAGGGATTCGCTCGACGAGGCGATGTGACCGGATGCACTTTCGATCTGGGCGGCACCTATGGCCAAGCGGTCGATGAGAAGCATAAACGAGCGGGGAATGCTCTTGGCCACAATCCATCCAACGACATTCAGAAGCAGAATGGAGACGCCAATTCCGACAAATAGAAAATTCAAGAAAAGCTTCTTCGACGCTTCTGCGCTGGCTTTGATGGCTTCCGCACGGGATTCGATGAGTCCGCTGGCGGTGGACATGCTTCGCTCCAGATCTTGAAACTTTTTGCCAAAATCAGCCATTCCCGATTCGCCCGCAGCGGGATCTTGGATCGCCTTTTTGGCCAGTTCCGAAGCCAATTTAGTATACTCATTGAGGGGTTGATCCACGCTGGCGAGGGCTGCCTTTGTTGAGTCATCTAAGTCGAGTTTTTCACTTTTTTCGATAGCGGTTCGAAATATCCCGATATGATTGTCGAGTTCCTTTAAAACGTCTTTCCCGGCGCTTTCATCTTTTTTGATGCCGGCTAGAGTCGCCGATAGGACATCGCTCCGCAGCGCATCATGCATCATATCTGCTTCGAGGTGATTCGTTAAAGCTGTCGATATCGTCTCCAAATCCCGCTCGTTTTTCACATTCTGCTCGAACTCGTAGAACACAACGCCAGCAAAGGCCAGCATGGTGGCACTGGCTAATAGAACTAGAGACCCGACTTTTTGATTGACACTGAGATTCATTTTTGTAAAGGCCGCGCGATGGTTGAGTCGTGCGGAGGGCGACTACCATCTCAACCTAGGCTCATTTGGCGAGAAAAAATAAGATCGGAAGGCGGTAAGAACGGGCATGGTTGGGACAAATCATTTCAATGTTCGGTTTTTTTTGAATTAACGAGGCTTTCCGTTCATGGGTTTATGCTTGGTCAGTTTGATGGTGTGTTTTTTTGTTGTTTATATGGGGTAGATTACCTAAAATTGCGCATGTCGTTTTGTGAGGATACTCGAAGCTAAGCTTTTAGAGTTTCCTCAATCGATTTATTATTTAATCAAGTAAAAAATCGCTAACCTATATTTTCATAAAAATCTTGCTGAGTTAGACATGCATTCCTTCATTTTTTCCTCAAGGTAGACTTTTTCTCCCAACTTCCAAGCCGCCCGAAATCAGCGATTTTTCCTGTATTAAATCAGGCTTATATTTCCAAGTCTCCATGGACCGAGTGCAGCATCCGCTCGATGACCAAAGGCGGTAGCTTGGCCATTTTTTTCTTCAGTTTATAATGTCATTCTTGCTTTTCAAATTTACTCCTTTCCCATTGCAGAAAACTCTTGTCGTGCTTAGGTGACTGTTTGATTCATGAATAATCGAAAAGGTATTGTTCTCGCAGGGGGATCTGGATCCCGCTTGCATCCGTTGACTCTTGCTACCAGTAAACAGTTGATGCCTGTTTACGATAAGCCGATGGTTTATTACCCGATCTCGGTTTTAATGTTGGCTGGGATTCGCGAGATTCTGATCATTTCAACTCCGTTTGATTTGCCTGCGTTCGAGCGGTTGCTAGGTGACGGTTCGCAGTTTGGAGTTCGTTTTTCTTATGCTGAGCAGCCCAGTCCGGATGGTCTTGCTCAAGCTTTTCTCATCGGGGCCGATTTTTTAAACGGCGCACCCGCAGCTTTGGTTCTGGGAGATAATTTATTCTACGGAAATGATTTTACGGATACGTTGGCGAGCGCCAATCGAGACCTAAATAATGCCACAATTTTTGGATACCCTGTCTCTGATCCACAGGCTTATGGTGTGGTCGAATTTGATTCTAATGGAAAAGCTATCTCCTTAGAGGAAAAGCCAGCCAAACCGAAAAGTCACTTTGCTGTACCTGGGCTTTATTTTTATAGTAGCGATGTCGTGGATCACGCCCGCGCTCTGAAGCCCTCGGCGCGTGGCGAACTCGAAATTACCTGTTTGAACCGCAGTTACCTCGAGGCCGGTCGGCTGAATGTCCAAAAACTCGGCCGTGGCACGGCTTGGCTGGATACTGGTACGCATGACTCCTTACTCCAAGCCGCCGAGTTCGTTCGAGTCATTCAGCATCGTCAAGGTTTGCGCATCGCCTGCTTGGAAGAGATCGGATTGGAAATGGGCTTCTTGGACGAGGCGGGCTTTGAGCAATCGATTCAGCGACTTGGCAAGTCGAGTTATGGTGACTATCTGCGATCGGTTCTCCAAAGAAGCCACTTGGGAAAGTAGGACATGAAAAAGATTCCCACAAAAATTCACGACGCTTGGCTTTTAAAGCCCAAAGTTTTTGGTGATGCCCGTGGCTTCTTTATGGAGACGTGGAATCGCGAGAGCTTCCGCGAAATCGGGCTCGATATTGATTTTGTGCAAGACAACCACAGTCGCTCCGCGAAGCACGTCTTGCGTGGCCTGCACTACCAATCTGGCGACACTGCTCAGGGTAAGTTAGTTTGGGTTACTTCCGGAACCATTTTTGATGTTCTTGTGGACCTTCGCAAAAGTTCACCAACCTACGGTGTCTGGGATGGCTATGTGCTCAATACAGAAACGCATGAACGGCTTTGGGTGCCTCCGGGTTGCGCACATGGTTTTCTGGTTCTCAGTGATATCGCTGACTTTCACTACAAGGTATCCACGCCATACAGACCAGATACGGAATGTGCCCTGCGCTGGAATGACCCCACACTTGGCATCGATTGGCCCATCGCGATAGGTCTAGAGCCATTGGTGTCGTCGAAAGATGCGGTTGCCGCGACCTTTGCAGACTGCGAAAAATACGACTGAAATTAACCACGAATCTACACGAATGGACACCAATAAAGTTAAGCCCGTGGAGATCCTACTCAAGGGAGAAGTGTATCAGATTATGGGGGCGGCTTTCGAAGTGCACAAAGAAAAAGGTCACGGTTTTGTAGAAGTTGTTTATCAAGATTGCTTGGAAATAGAGATGGGCTTTCGATCTATTCCGTTTGAATCACAAAAAGAGATGCTCCTCCATTACCATGGGCAGACACTAAAGCATACCTATATCCCGGATTTGATTTGTTTTGGTCAAATCATTGTCGAGCTAAAAGCTGTTAAGGAACTCGCTGATGAGCACCGCGCACAGTTGTTGAATTATCTCCGGGCTTCCCAGATGAGAGTTGGTCTTCTCATCAATTTTGGCCAGCATACTGGCGTGCAATGGGAAAGAATGGTTCTTTGATCGCACCAAAGATTCGTGAAAATTCGTGAATTTCGTGGTTAAACGTTTATGAAAAACACCATTCTCGT
>JBILZC010000039.1:0-20845 GCA_044377415.1 Terrimicrobiaceae bacterium
GATCGTCATGCTCGGGAATGTGGACATGGAGGAACTCGGACCCCAGCGCGCCGCGAATCTTCTGAAATTCGTGGAGGATGGAGGCAGTTTGGTTTTTCTTGGTGGAACCAAGGCGTGGTCGTCAGGCGGTCTTCTTAAAGGGGAACTTGCGAAGGCCATGCCTGTGAGGGCTTCGCAGTTGACCCCGCTGGAGGGCCAAAAACCATTTCCAGTGAAGCTCTCGAGTGAGGCGAGCGCTCATCCGGCCTTCGCTGGAGATCCCCAGCTTTGGCAAAATATTCCTCCGGTGCTCTCTGTTTTTAGGGGTGGCGAACTTTCACTTGGTGCTGAAACTCTCGTCACGGCCCAAACGCCTCAAGGTGATAGCCCAGTCGTCGTCACGCAGAGATTCGGTCAGGGAAAAGTCACTGCGATTTTAACGGATTCGTTATGGCGTTGGCAGTTGGATCCGGAGGCTGGAAAAAATCAGCCCTACGACCGGTTCTGGACACAACTCATTTCCTGGCTTCTTCCTCAAGCGGAGGTGATCGATGATATGCGGCTTGATCTCTTTGCCGATCGCGATGAGATTTACTTCGGGGAATCGATCGAGATCCAATCTCGCTTTGGAAGTGAAAAGGTGGCTCAACCGAAAGCCGTCGATGCGAAAATCAAATTGCCTGATGGCCGCGAAATCCCCTACCGCATGGAGTCGCGCCAGATCACGACCTCTTCGGGGAAAGTCTTATCAGGATTTGCGCTTCCGTTTCAGCCCGAGGTTTCTGGGCAGTTTAAAGTCGTGGTGAATGCGACTGTTTTAGGAAAGGTCTACACCAGTGAGCCCTTCACCTTTTTCGTGAAGCCCTTCTCACCTGAGACCTTGCCCCAACCAGCCAAGATGAGCACCCTCGCCAAAATCGCCCAAAGCAGCGGTGGCCAATTTTACGAAAGCACCAAGGAGTTGGACGAGGCACTGAGCGCACTCAAAATGAAGGCCACAGAGGAAAAAATTTCAGATTACAGAACAATCTGGAGAACTTGGCCGGTTTTGATCATTGTCATGATGTTGATAGCCGCATCCTGGATCGCCCGAAAACTTCAAAATATGCCGTAGATATTTTAACCTATGAAAACCCATTACTCGCTCACCCTTCATTTGCTCCTTGGAAGCCTTCTCCTTAGCCTCTCGGCTAACGCGCAATCACTCCTGCCCAATGGGAGCTTTGAAGATCCATCCGATCCCCTGAAGGGCTGGGTAACAGACTACGAATGGACCGGAAATAGTTTCTACATCGCAAATAAAGATTTCGTTCATGTGGAGCAGGATGGTGGTCGTAAAAATATCGTGAAGTTGGTTTCTCCAGGGGATGGGGGAGTGAAAATCGAGTCGATACCGATTAAACTGGAGCCTGGATTTCGCTATACCTGCACTCTGGATGTCAAAGGTGGGCCCTATCGCCTTTATTTTTCGGGTTACAGATGGGCTCCAGGTGTGCCTCCCAATGACAACCCTTCCATTGCTGACCTTCGACCTATTTACAAAAGCAAAGCCGTTACAGGAAAATCACCGGATTGGACGAAGGTTACTTTTGAACTGCCCGGCGTGAAGCTTTCGGAACAGGCGCTATCCCATTTGAAGCATGTGCGATTTATCACGATCTATCTTTGGTTTTTAAAAGGATCAGATCTAGTTATTGGCACTCAAAAAGAAGCCGCAAAAAATAATGACACAGCCAGTTATATCGACAATGTCACCCTCACAAAAACCCCCGATGAGTCGATGAACTTCTAATCGGCATCAGGCTTTCTTCCATGCGCGAAACCCTCCATAAGAAACTCGAGAAAATCGGCCGCCGTATTGTTGGCGATCGAGCCCTCTTGACGTTAACCTGGTGCCTCGCGCTAATTTTTGGGTGGGTTTTCGTTCATGCATCGGCAGACCTCTGGTTGCGGTTAGAGTCGAGCAAACTCTATGCGACATGGACCGTTTTATTGGGGCTCGTCGGCGGTACTTCTTGGCTTGTTTCTTCCATTTGGAGGAAGCGTTACTCCCCTGAAGGCATTGCGGTAACCATGGAGAAGACTTTCCCCCACCTCGATAACAGGCTGATTAACTATCTCCAACTTTCTAGCCAACGCAGACGAGATCCCTTTACCGCTGCCTATGTGAAAGCCGGATTTCCAGATTTGGAGAAACTGGATTTAAATCAACTGCAGGATTTAAAGGCCCAAAAGCGCAGTCGCATCACCTTAGCAATACTACTTGTTCTCCTCATCGCACCGAGTCTTCTATTTGGTCGCGCATGGGCGGTTTCCGTTTGGCGCACACTCAATCCCTTCACCTCCATCGAGCCTCCGACGCTCACAAAAATCATCGAGGTTACGCCCGGGGATGCCGCTGTTTTCCAAGGGGAGGGCGTTCTTTTGACCGCCAAGGTCAAGGGCTTCAACGGGCATGAAGTGATGCTCGATCTTGATACTTCTGACGGCCCCCAACAGTCCATCTCTCTGGGAAAGATAAAGGCTCCGGGTGAGTCGACATTTTCTTACAACCTGCAAAAAGTGACGACCGACGTGCTCTATCGATTTCGAGCGGGGGATTCACGCCCTACTGCATGGCACAAGATTTCCACTCGCCCGCCGCCGTCTTTCACGGATATCTGGGCTTCTGTTCAAGCCCCAGATTACATGAAGTGCCCTCTTTATTGGGTGAATCTCCGCGAAGAGAACTTTTCAGCACCAGTGGGTTCCCAAGTTCAAATCATCGCAGTGACCAATGTGGCCATGAAAAACATCATGGTTTTAGGGGCCGTCAAGGATGTGGCGCGATTCAAAACGGGGGATAAACCCAATGTGTGGATGGCGGATGTGACCTTAACTGATGGACCGAACATCTTATTGAAAGGCATCGATTCTTCCGGTTTTAAACTCGAGGAGGAAATTGCCATTTCGAGTGCAGGGGATAAACCGCCGAGCATTGAGGTTGTTTCTCCTAGTGGCAAAAGCAGTCTGCCTCCAGGCGAGCGTCCGCAAATGGAGTTTAAGGTCGCGGATGATATAGGTGTCTCCGAGATTCTTCTCGAAGAGTTGCCCGCAAACTCTGCAAGCGATGCCAAGGGCGTCGTTATCCAATCCTGGAAGCCGGATGGAGTGAAAGTCTTCCAACAAATCTGGAAGGCCACATCCGCTCCCCCTTCCGGAAAGGGCATATCCTATCGACTGATTGCAAGAGACACAAAACCAGAAGCCCCGAACGAGACCATTTCCTCTCCCATCGTGTTTGATGTTCCAAGTGCTTCTGAAATGAGCAAGAAAAGCGATGAGCTTGAGTCGAAGGCGCTCGCCAGTTTGGATGCACTCTTGAATCTCCAAAAGTCCAACCTCGAAGTCTGTGAACGCTATAAGGGCAAACTCGATAAGACAACTTCCGCAGATTGGCTCAAGGCGAGTAAGACCGAAGAGGAAGTTCGTGCCATTATGCATGAACTTCTGGCTAATCCGCTTGAACCCTTAGGGAACCTCACTTCAGTCGCTAAAAAGCTTTATGTGAATGAAATGATGTGGGCCGTGGATGCATTGAAGTCTCTGGCTCAGGGCAGTGGCGAAAGTCGCGAGAAATCGGCTAAGGAAGCCATCACCTTGATGAATAAAATTCTCAGCCAGTTAAGCTGCGCCGAGCAATCTGCTCAAGATGCCCAACAAGCTCGCGAGCTGAATAAGCTGACAGCCCTCCTCGAGTCCTTGATTCGTGATCAAGGGGCCAACTTGGAAAAAACCAAGGTTGCAATGAAGGAGGGAGGCACGATCGATCCCAAGGTCATCGATACCCAAGACAGCCTCAGTGAAAATACCAAAACCTTCATTAAGGTTGCGAAGGAAGAGTCCGCTCAAATGTCATCGTATGACCCCGCTTTAGCGGCCACCCTTACTAAACTGGGTGCAAAAGCCGAGGAGATGAAGATCGCTGATGATATGATCATCGCAGCGGAAAAACTGGATAAGAATCAACTCTCAGAGGCTCTTCCTCTTGAGGAGCGCGCATTGGTCAACATGACAGCACTTCAAAAAATGCTGGGTGACATTCAACTCAAAGAGGAGGGCGAAAAGAAGTTGGAATTAAGCGAAGCTCTAGATCAGGCCAAAGAAAAACTTCTCAAACTCAAAGACCTTCATGAAAAAATGAAGGAGGCTATGGATGCGGTGCGAGGGCAGAAAAATCAGAATGAGAAGGAAGTGGACCTCATGGAGGAGGCTTACCAAGAACTCTTAAAAAACACGAAGGAGGTTCTCATGGAAATCCCTACCGATCTCCACATTTTTACCGACATGAACGCCGCGAATGATGTCGTTGAGGATGTTTACGAAATTTACCAAGAGGTGGAGCAAATGGAGGGGAAGGCAGAAAAAAATGGGGAAGATTTCAAGCCTAGCGAAGCGGATTTCGCTAAGGAAGATTGGTTGATCGCACAAATGGGGGAAGCCGCCGAACGCCTAGATGCCCCAGAAACTTGGTTGGGGGAAAAAGCCGATGAAAAAAAAGTCACGACAGAGGCGTTCGATCTGGAGGAAATGCCGGAATCGGGAATCGCCATGGCAGAGCTTGCTACAGCTGCCGAAGATCTCATTAGCGACCTATTGGAGGAATCAGAGGATGCGGCAGATAAATCGGATGATAGTGCAACAAACCATGCTATGCCCCTTGGACTAGCTGGTTGGGAAGTTGCAGAAGGCAATATCGCTTCGTTTGCTGCACAGGGAAAATCCGGTAACACCACCCCTGATCACAAGGAGCAAGATGGCCGATCCAATGTGGGCCGACAGGGAATGTCAACGGGTGAGACGGCGGCAGGGTCAGGTACGATTGGCGAAGGTGACAAAAATATCGAAGCTCGCAGAACCGAAGAAGCGACCAAGAGCGGGCAAGTTGATCTCAAAGGAGAAGCGGATACCGCTGCTACTGGTGGCGGAAAACTGGGAACAGGTAAGGCAGACGATGTTGGTATGAGTGGGGGTGTCGAGCGGATGGACTCCAAGGAGGCGGGATCCTCGGAAGGTATGGCTGCACTCGCGCAAAAAGCGGATGCCCTCTACGCTAAGGCCTCGATGAAAAATGTGCGTGTGGATTCACTGAAAGAAGCAGCCCATCACATTCGTCAATCTGGGGAGGCTATTGCCAAAGGAAACATCAAAGAAATGAAGGAGTTTCAGAGGCTGGCGGTGGGTGAACTCAAGCAGTCTAAAGCCAAACTGGATGCCGGCCCCACAGGGGCCATCGAAACAACCCGATCGGCTTCGGGTCTGAATAATCTCATCGAAAGCAGTCCAGATGTAGCTCCCCCTCAATATCGCGACAAGGTTTCCGACTATTTTAAAGCGCTCAATGAGGCCCTTTAATCTTGGGCGAAAAACTCTGATTCTCGCAGTAGCAACATGCCTGCTGACGTGTTGCGAACGCGCCAAGGATGACTCGCCGCCACTCGGATTGAATCAAATGCCCGTCGCGCAACTCAGGGCGATGCTGAAGGGTTTCGACGGGGACTGCCGCCCCGACAGCGATAAGGAGCACGGGGTTCCGCCTCCGCCTGCCGAGAAAGCGATTCCTCCTGATGCGACACGGATATCCCTTGTTCCTCCGGAAAAATTTCAATCACGCGGAATGGATCTCCAACAAGCCATTGCCTCACGCCGAAGCATAAGATCGTTTTCGCATGCCCCAATATCACTGGAGGAACTCAGTTTTCTTCTTTGGGCAACGCAAGGAGTGACTGCCGAGTTGCCAGGCGATGAGACTCATGAGCCCATTCGTTTGCGGGCGGCGCCATCAGCGGGTGGACGGTATCCCTTAGAAACCTACATTGCGATCCGCGCTGTCGAAGGTCTTGACCCTGGCCTCTACCGATATTTGCCTAACACCCATCAACTGCATTTGGTGCGAAGGGATTTCGATATTTCTGCAGGCCTGCAAAAAGCCTGCTATGGAACGCCCTTTGTAGCCGATGCCGCCGCTGTCTTAATTTGGTCTGCGATTCCTTACCGAACGGAGTGGAAATACACCTACACTTCCCATCGAATGATCGCCATGGAGGCTGGGCATGTGTGTCAGAATCTCTATCTCGCGGCGACGTCCGCAGGGTTGGGGGCATGTGCTCTTTGCAGTTACCATCAATCGAGTGTGGATGGATTGATAGGGGTGGATGGGCATAACGAATTTGCTATCTATCTGGCCTGTGTTGGTCGGTCATCCGAGGGAAAAAAGTAGATATGGAGATCCCGAAATATCAGCCATTCTATTTAGAAACGCTCGCGGCCTTGGAATCGGAAATCGATCGCGTCGGCGTCGAGATCCCTGTTGCGAAGGGTTTGGCTCCGCTTTTTGAGCCTCTCGATATTCACGGGAAGCGCATCCCTAACCGCCTCTGTGCACAGCCGATCTTGGGTTGCGATGCCCATCCCGACGGTTCCCCGAGCGAATTGACCGCTCGGCGCTATCAGCGTTTTGCGAAAGGCGGGTTTGGGCTGATTTGGTTTGAGGCGACAGGAGCTTTGCAGGCCCGTGATGCATCAAGGTTGGTCTTAAACAAGTCCACGTTGCCGAAATTTCAATCCCTCCTTCGCGAACTTCGAGGTGAAGTCGCCGAAAATCCCGTTTTTATTTTACAACTGGTTTCGGGTTTTGAAGGACGTCCAGATGAGCTCAGCGACGTTCAGGTTGATGAGCTTCGTGACTCCTTGATTGAGGCGACTGCTCTTGCCGCCGAAGCGGGGTTTGACGGAGTGGACATCGCTGCCACTTACGGTGCCCTTGCTGGGACTTTGCTAAGCGCTACGAATCGTTCGGGGGGATATGGCGGATCCTTTGAGAATCGGAGTCGTTTCCTTTTGGAAACGCTCGGGGGAATCCGCAAGGCTTCGCCGTCTCTCCTGCTTGCAACAAGACTCTGTGCTTACACGGGGGTTCGCGATGGATTTGGCGTTAGCAAATCGGATTACCGAAAAACGGATCTCACGGAACCTCGCAAGCTCGTCGAGAGTCTTTATCTCAGCGGAGTCCGTCTTTTAAACATCACCTCCGCGAGCCCCAATCTTCGGGGATCTTTAACGGAGCGTTCGTTACAACCATTCAGCGATTTTGACGAACCAGATGAACATCCCCTCACGACTTTGGAAAGACAGCTGCATCTGGCAAAAAGCCTCCATCATTCGCAGAGCGATCTGGTGGTTGTCGGGAGTGGCTTCAGTTGGCTGAGACAATTTACCCCTCATGTGGCTGTTGGGGCGATCGAGAAGGGCTGGATCGCGATGGCTGGTCTTGGACGCGGAGCTTTGGCTTATCCCGATGCGCCCAACTCCATTTATGCGCTTGGAAAAATGGAGGCGGCGGCCACGTGTATGCGCTGCAATGCTTGCTCTGTTCTTGCTGAGGCAAACGAACCTGTTGGATGCGTGATTCGGGATGCCGCCACGCATTCTCCTATTTACCAAAACCTCAGACGCTTCGATGTCGATCAATTGCTCGAGGGGGCATCGCGTTGTCACTTTTGCGAGTCCGCTCCCTGTATTTCTGCTGATCCGAATCGGACGGATATTCCTACGTTCATTCGAGCCTTTTTAGATGGGGATGAGTCCAAGGCATACGAACTCATCAGAAAATCAAATCGTTTACCCGAACTTACCTCGCAACTTTCACCGGCCTGGTTGGAAACGGAAGGCGCCTGTATCGAGACCACGCTCACAGGAAGGTCCGTTCCGATACTCGATCTTCAATACACGATCGCCTGGCGCGCACGACAAAATCGACTGACTGGCATTCGTGTTCCGCAGACGGCTTCAGGAAAAAAAGTGGCCATCGTGGGTGGGGGACCGACTGGTATCTCGGCGGCGTCTCGCCTTGTCGAGTTCGGTTACGAGGTTGATCTCTTTGAACAATCCGATCGGTTAGGGGGAGCACCAAGCCGCGTCATTCCTGCATCGCGACTGGCATCTCCCTCAGATGAGATTGAGGCGCTCTTAGCTCCGGCCATTGCCGCGAAGAGGTTGAGTGTCTTCACTGGGCAGTCTCTCGGTGCAACTATTGTCTTGGAGGAATTGCTTCAGACATACGATGCGGTCCTTCTCGCTATCGGGGTCTGGAAAGAGGCCTCGCTAGACCAACCAAACACGGGCGTTATGAGTGGTCTTGATTTTTTAGAGGCGGCCAAAAATGGCACCCTGACAACGGTGCCTTCTCGGGTTGCCATCCTTGCGGGTGGCGACAGCGCGATGGATGCGGCGAAAGTCGCTCAAACTTTAGGAGCACAGGAAATATTCATTCTCTTCGGTGGTCCGCGTTCGGAGATGCACTGGCATATGCCGGAGAGTTGGTTTGCCTCACAGGGTGTCCACGCTATGATGGAATGGCAACCGCTGGGATATTCCAGCGATGCCGCAGGACGTATCACCGGCATCCAGATCCGTCATACCCATCTCGGCGTGGAGAGTTCGCTGGCGATAGATTTTGTGATTGAGGCGATGGGTCTCAGCGCCGATGGAAAATCGCTCGGCAAGACAGGCCCCGCTATCCTTGTTCAAAATCTGAAATTCTGCCGCACGGAGCACGAGCGTTTATACGTGGCGGGTGGAATGACGAATGGCGGGGCCTCGGTGGGGGCGTGTATTGCCGATGGCCTAGCTGCTGCAGATGCGATCCATAACGACCTCGTCTCTGGTATTTTTAAAAAATGAAATTGGAATCCCGAATCAAAACGGCGCATGACCGCTGCGTCGATCCGCTTGAAACCATTGAGCGCCTCGAGGCGCTCATTGGGCCTCATCACGATTTTTGGATTCACGAGGAAACTGTTGCAGAACATTTTCACTGGTCGGCCATGTTTATTGAGGGGATGGATTTTCGATCAATGGGAAAAGGTCTCACTCCCGAATTCAGTAGAGCCGGTGCTTTGGCTGAAGGAGCCGAGTGGTTGACGGCGCAGCCCACGGGCCTCTTGCCTGGCTACATTTGTGCCCATCAGAGGGATGTTCCTGATGCCCTCCCTATCGAATCGCTCGTTTCGCATGTGGCCACGGCGACGCCTGCAGTGATCCATCGAATCAAGGACCTCGATGCGGCTTGGCATTGGGTCGATGCCCGATCGCTTTGCGATGATCGCATCGTGAAGGTTCCAATAGAATACCTTCGCGTCATTGGAGGTCCTAACGGCAAAGCCTCGGGAAATTCCATCGAGGAGGCGATTGTTCATGCTGTTCACGAAATCTTTGAAAGGCGCTCCCACATTACGGTGCTTCGAAATCGCATGGTCATGCCGACGATTGACCCGCGCACAATCACCCATCCGATCCTCCAACAGCAAATCGCCTTTATTCGAAGTCTAGGCATTGAGTTGACCATTAAAGATCTTTCCTTTGGTGGAGTGCTTCCCTGCGTGGGTGTTTATTTCAAGGAACCAAATATTCCGGGCGATTTCCAGTTCCACCATTTCTTCAAAGTCGGGGCCTCTTTCGATAGGGAAGAAGCGCTGATCAGGACATTCACGGAATACACGCAGGGACGCAAATCGCATGAGTTTTTGGATAAGAGCGCACCAGATCACGAAGCGAAATTAGCCGCTTTGCTGGATCATGATTTTCGAAACCTTAAAACATGCGGAAACGATGGCGACAATTTCCTCTCCACATTCATGTTCGGATTTGTGCCTTACAAAAATGCCGACTTCTTCATGGAGGGCGAGGTTGTTTCGTTTGATAGGGGTGAGCAATATCAAGACTGCTTAGACGATATCGCACACGCACGTCGGATTTGCGAAACTCTCGGCAAGGACTTACTCGTCGTGGATCTCACCAACCCCGAATTTGGTTTTCCCGTAGTGCAAGTGATCATCCCTGGTTACTCCGATGTGCTTCCATTCCATCCGGCAAACAGTAAAGGGCTCTTTTCGCAATGGACCCGCACCGATGTTTTGGAATCCTACGCCTAAAAAAAAATCGCGCAACTTTTCGTGATTTGGAGTGTTTGATCGCCTGCATCCCAGTGGATGCACAACCAAACATAAAATATGAAAAAATCCTTATTCCTATCGACACTCATTGTTGCCACCTCCTTTGCTTTGCTTGGGAGTAATCCTGTTCTTGCAAAAGACGATGCTAAGAAAAAAGACCCTGCGAAAGAGTTTGAAAAATTGGATGCCGACAAAAACGCTTCATTGAGCAAAGACGAATTTAAGGCTGAGGCGAAAGATCCCGCAAAAGCCGAGAAGGCCTTCATTGCCAAAGACACCAATAAAGATGGTGCATTAAGCTTGGAGGAGTTTTCAGCAAAAAAAGCAAAGGCCCCTAAAAAAGATAAATCAGCCGCCCCAGCTAAAAGCGAATAAGGCAAATTAGCTCGCGGATTTTCTAGTTGTGAGGGGGAAGCCCCATTTCCCCTCACAGCCGAGCGTAACGTTCAGTAGGTTTATAATATCGCTCATGGTTTTACATTCGGCCTCAAGCGGCTCAATCTGTTCAAATATTGTCGCTGTCATTAAACAAAACATTGCACTTTATGTAATGTTTTGTAGAGTCTAGGTCATGCAGCCTTTGAAGCAACTTACCCAGTCGCTCCGCATCCTTGCAGAACGGGAGCATTGTGTCTTTGCGCCCTCGGATTTGGCCGCGGCCGTGCCTGAATGTGAACATTTGGCGGTTCTGTTGTCGCGAGCGACGAAGGCTGGGCTATTGAAACGTGTCTGTCGCGGTATTTATTTATATCCTCTGCCGGACTATTCGGAAGAGCATCTGCTTTTTCATGCGGCAGCGCGGCTGCGAGCGGGGGAGTTCAATTACATCAGTCTCGAAACCGTCCTTAGTGATGCCGGGGTTATCTCGCAAGTGCCGATGAACTGGATCAGCCTCATGACCTCAGGTCGTAGTCATGTGGTGAGCTGTGGGGACTATGGCCGCATTGAATTCGTGCACACATCCCAGCGTCCCAATGACGTGAGCGCAGAACTAACCTATGACTCGGAGCGTCATCTGTGGCGGGCGTCTGTTCGGCAAGCCCTGCGCGATATGAAGGCCACGCGCCGCAGCATGGAACTCGTGGATGAGGAGGCAGCGCGTGAGCTTGTTTGAGCAAGTGGTGAACGAGGCGCTGCGGTCTCGGGCAGAACTCACCTCACTGCGCCCCGTGGTCGAAAAGGAATTACTGCATCACGACATCCTCCGTGAGATGAGCGAGGCCGACTTGCTCAGTGGACTTACCTTCATTGGTGGAACCTGTCTGCGGGCCTGCTACGGTTCTCTAAGACTCAGCGAAGACCTCGACTTCGCTGGCGGCAGTGACTTCCAGTGGAGTGAACTGGCCGAACTCGCGCGTGTCCTCGTGGATCGACTGCAAACTCGCTACGGACTTCCTGTCAGCGTCAGTGATCCTGTTAAGACAGGTGGCAAAGTCTCCACCTGGAAGCTGACCATTGAGACCCGCTCCGGTAAAAAGCATCTGCCGGCGCAACGTATCCATCTCGATATTTGCTCCATCCCCAGCCACGACCCTCGTCCAATGATGTTGCGTAATCTCTACGGCATCGACCTCGGCACCTCGGGACTCATTCTTCAAGCCCAGAGCCGCGAAGAAATTCTGGCTGACAAAGTTATTGCTCTCGCCTTCCGCGAGAACCGTATCAAAAATCGTGACCTTTGGGATATCGCCTGGCTCACCCAGCAAGGCATCGAACTCCCTGCCAAGCTCATCCCTTTAAAAATCCGCGATCACCAGCGCGAGGAAGCTGAGTTCACTGCCTTGCTCAAGGAGCGAATTGCGTCCCTTAAGACGCAGCCCGAAATGCGTAAAGAATTCCTGAAGGAAATGCGCCGTTTCTTACCTAGCAACACGGCACGTGACACCATCGAAAAGGAAGCGTTTTGGATCTACCTGACGCAGCGTGTGGAGGACTTCGCTCGGGAGGCCATGTCGGCTTTGAAGAACAGAGCGTAAATGGGCTACACTATGGCCATCGAATCCGGAAAACGGGCGGCAACAAACTAGCGAAGACTCAGTGCCATGATGGCGGCGTTGATCGATTGAGACCAGCGGATAGCGAATGTCCATTCCTCGGCTAAAATCAGAAGCGAGGATGAGTCATGCGGAGATTGGTCGGCTTCTCGGGTTCGGGCTTCGAGGTGATCCAAGTGGGCGTTGATTTCCTCGCGCAGCTTGATCAAGTCGGACTCCAATTGTTTGAGTTCGGCCTGCAAGACTGCCTTAGCTATGGGCGAGGTGAGCGAAGTTTTTTTCTCTAGTGCGACGCTCGCCCGACGAGTGAGTTCGCCGGTGCGGGAAAATAAATCCCATTCGGGTGAAACCTTGGTGCTGCTTTCCGATCCAGCACCCATAAGGGCGGCGAGATGCCGGAGACGGTGGGGATGGCTGGAGAGGGTTTTGCGGCCTTCGTTGAGTAAAGTCGATTTGGCTTCGCTTCCGTTGGTTTTATCCGGATGCGATTCAGCCATGAGGGCGTGATATTTTGCCTTGAGATTGTCCAAATCGATCCAGGCTCGGCGATCCAAACCGAACTCACTGAAAAAATCTGTCACGCGGAAAAGCTCTCTCCGCAAGAGCAGTGGGCTACGGCGTTCGGGTTGGTGACTTTGAATCCACCCTTCTGCAAATCGTCACTGAAGTCGAGTTCCGAGCCACTCACAAATAAGGCGCTCTTCGGGTCCACGACAACCCGGACGCTATTCGACTCCACCATGATGTCGCGATTGGCGGGCCCATCGACGAGATCCATCTTGTATTGAAGACCGGAACAACCTCCGCCAATGACAGCAACGCGGAGAGCCCCGCCTGGACGGCCTTGCTTTGTGAGCAAGGAGCACAGGCGTTCGCTGGCTCCATCGAGCACGCGAATGAGCTTTTCATTTCCGATCCGGTATTGGACAGCTTCCATCGTTTTAAAGGAATACCGCTTGGGTATGTGGGTCGTTTAGCGGTGAAGAATTCATGGATGGATTACTTATAGCCTGCCGAAAGGAATTTTCACGGACTTTCACTTACGAGGCGAAGGAGCGGAGATTTTCGAGGGACTGCAGGGCATTGCCACAGTCGATGGATTCGCCGGCTTGATCCCACGCATTTTTCATATCGGTCGCCTTGCCTGCGGCGCAGATCGCGGCAGCGGCATTGAGTTGCACGACGGCTCTCGGAGGGCCTTGGATGCTGGCGTCAAGAATGCCACGTAGAATTTTGGCATTCGTCATGGCATCACCGCCCGCAAGATCCGATGGGCTCATTTTTGGCAAAGGCAACTCGTTCGGATCGATAATAAATTGCTCCGAAACACCGTCATTCACGGAATGAACAAGGGTGGCTCCAAATGGGGATACTTCGTCAACGCGAAAGCCATCGGGGCCAGTGCCATGAACGGCCCATGCGCGGCGGCGTCCGAGTTTCTGAAACACGGCGGCGTAAGTGGGTAGGAGTATGGGATCGTAGACTCCCGCAAGTTGGAATGAGGGTCTGGCTGGATTTAAAAGCGGGCCGATGATATTAAAGATGCTTGCGGATCCACGTGCAGCAAGAGTCTGGCGCACCGGAGCCACGGCACGGAATGCGGGGTGGTAGGCAGGGGCAAAGAGGAAGCAGCAACCAGCCTTGTCTAGCGCGGATGCCGCCGCATCTGGGGATAGATCGATGCGAACGTCAAGGGCTTCGAGCACGTCGGCGCCGCCGGATTTCGAGGTGATACCGCGATTCCCGTGTTTCACGATCCGCACGCCTGCGCCTGCCGTGACAAACATGACGGTGGTGGAAATGTTAAAAAATCCAGCCCGGTCGCCACCGGTGCCACAAACATCTAGGCAGTTGTCCCCCGAAAACGGCGGTTTCACAGAACGCTCTAGAAACATTTCTACAAATCCAGTGACTTCCTCGGGAGTCTCGCCCTTGGTGTGGAGGGCCTGTAAAAAATCCGCACGGTCATCTACGGACGAATTTGCTTCTAAGAGAAAGTCACCAGATAAACGGATCGCATCAGCTGTGAGGTCGCCGCCGGAATTGAGATGTGTGGTGAGGTTGCGAAAATCCATCACCGGCTAGAGTGCCTTTAATTCCGTCTCAAATCAACCCTCGACGAGTTGGGGGAATTCCCTACAACAATTTCCGATTTTTACATTACGGATCGGGCTAGCAAAAAGGCCTTCAGCCTGTGATTAATCTTGGGTAATGGAATATCTTTTGCACTCCGTCTGGATTGCCTTGGCAGTCGGGGCCTATCTTTTGATCGTTCGACGATCCGTGCGTTCAGCTTTATCCCATTCCGCCCGTTTTCCTGTGTGCGTCTGGCATTGGCCTGAGGCGGTCTTCACCATTTCTGTGGTGATGTTTTTTCTTCTTATGGCGGCGACGTCATTTGGGAAGCCCCCGAGTCCAGTTCATCTGGATGCGATCAAGAACAGTCTCACACTCTACTGCGCCATCATTCTCTTTTTGGTTGGTTTTCTCGTGTATCGGAATGTGGATTTGCTTGGAGCCTTCGGGTTGCAGGTTGGAAAGTGGGCGAGGGGACTGCCAGCTACCTTTATCGCTCTGGGACTTGTTCTGCCGCCGATTTACGGAGCGCAATTTCTCGGATATACCTTGGCCGGACCCAGTGCGGAACCGCAGCCGATTGTGACATTTTTGATGAACGCAAAAGGATGGCAATCGTATATGGCGGTGATCGGCATCGCCGTCTTTGCGGCCCCCCTCACTGAGGAGTTGATTTTTAGAGGTTGTCTTTATGGGATTGTTCGCCAGACGGCCAACCGCTACGTGGCGATGGGTGTGAGCGCCGTTGTTTTTGCCCTCATTCACGGGCACATTCCCTCGTTGCCGGGTTTGGTGATTTTATCTGTGGCGCTCACTCTGCTCTATGAGGAGACGGGCACACTCTGGGCTCCGATCTCGATGCATGCAGGTTTCAATGCCATTAGTATATTTGGAACGATTATGTGGCCGGATGCCATGAAATGAAAATTTGCAACGAAGACAAACTCCTTGCCGCGCTACTACGGCTTGTGCCCGTTCCGCTCGATCAGCCGCTAGGCCCTGGTGACGACTGTGCGGCGACCCATCGCCCTAAAAAAGGTCAGCTCCTTCTTCTCAAAACGGACTGCGTTGCCGAGGGAGTTCATTTCCTGCGCTCAGATGATCCGGCGCGGGTGGGATGGAAGGCACTTTGCCGTCCGCTGAGTGATATCGCCGCGATGGGGGGTGTTCCCCAACAGGCCCTCATTACCTTTTTTTCACCTCCGGATCTCGATGCCGAGTATTGGAAAAAGTTTTATCGTGGACTCGGCAAGGCCGCGCGTCGTTTTGGTGTCACTATTGCGGGCGGCGAGATGTCGCGTCAACCGAGCGGTATTGCGGTCTCCATCACGCTTACGGGCATCGTGCCGAAGAAGCAACTTCTACAACGTTCGGGGGGGCGTCCGGGTGACCAGATTTTCATTACGGGTCGATTAGGTGGATCGATTGCTGGGCATCATTTGGACTTTGTGCCGCGACTGGCCGAAGGGCGTTGGCTTGCTGAAATGATCCGCCCCTCGGCGATGATGGATATCAGCGATGGTCTTGGCGCCGATTTGCCCCGGCTTGCCCGTGCGAGCGGATGTGGGTTTACGGTGAATCTGGCAGACATCCCGTGCCGCCGTGGTTCCAGCGTAGATCAAGCCCTCTCGGACGGCGAGGATTACGAGCTTCTGTTCTCCCTTTCACCCAAAAAAGCGAACGGGATTGCGGAGCGCTGGGCTGACGTTTTTCCTAAAACCCCTCTCACCTGCATCGGTTGTCTCACTCGATCTCAAGCCCCTCCCCAAGGATGGCCTGGTGGATGGGATCACTTTAAAGAATCCAAAACCTGAGCTTTTTCCTTGTTCTTCCTTTCAGGGCAACAATTCTAAAATCCCTATGTTTCGCTATTTTGTTCTTCTTTTCCTTGCGGGTATCCTGACTTCGGGGGCTCAAGTGCAGCAGGAATTCATTCTTGTGAGCGGCGGACCGTCTCTCGAAGAGTGGGAAAAATATAAAGCCGAACCGCACGACCGCTGGTGGGGAAACTTTGTGCGCGCCGCACGCGTTCGTATTCAGGAGTTACAGAAGCAGAAGGGTCCCAATGCCATGATCACTTGGCTTGTTTATAAGCCGGCCTATGTGCGTCGCGGTCAGCGTCAGGATAAATCTGATATCATTGGAAATATCACTTCTGTTCGCGATAAATACGGGGTCAATCTGATTTGGTTTGAGAGTTCCAACGAGCTGGTGGGCTATCTCAATAATGGTAAACCTCGGGATCGCGTGAAGATTGCGAACTTGGAATATTACGGGCACTCGAATCGCGCGGCATGGATGTTTGATTACAGCAATCTCATTGATAGCGGTTCGAAATGTTGGCTGCACGAAACCGAGTTAAAATCCATTCATCGCGGCATTTTCGACCGCAAGGCCTTTATTAAAAGCTGGAGCTGCCACACGGGCGAAAGCATGAGCAAATGGTGGCGGAGGGCAACTGGTAAGCGAATGATCGGGGCTATCGGAAAGACCGATTACTCCAATGGTCATCTTCGCAACTGGACGCCCATCTTGAGCCCCGGTGGACGTTGGGGATGGTGAATCTTAACTAGGATATGTATTGCCACAAAGATCGGGAGGTTCTTTGTGGTATTAGACCCTGTTTCGTTGCCTGAAAAAGGGAGCCGTAAGTTTTACTACGGTTGGCTGGCGGGCATGTCCCCTGCTTTCGGAACTAGGCGAAATAGGACGGTTCGATTTTTTTTCTCTGCGCCGGGGATGGATACGGCAAAGGGGGGCTGACTTCCGCCTGCCGAACTTGCCATCAATCTTTCGGTCGGGAATTTGGCTGATGTGCGAACGACTTCCGTAGCTGCCACAGCCCGGCTTAAGCCGAGCGTGTAGTTGTCACTCGAACGGGTGGGTTGAGTGTTTGTCTGGCCCTCGATGATTAACCAGAAGTCGGGAGCATTTTTCGCAAGGTAATCCGCGACTTGAGACAACTGTGATCGGCCGGTTTTGCCGATTTTCAGACCGCCGTCAGGAAAAATACCCTCTTGGAACATGATGCGAATCTCATTTTTGCTGCTGTAAACAATACACCCTGGGAGTTGATCAAGCCCGGGACGGATGCGATTGATCGCTTCCAAGCCTTTGTCCACTGCTGGGGGAGCGATGACGCTCGACTGTGCGGCGACTTCTGGTGCTGGTTGGGCTGCAAGTTCGGCGTTTGCTGGAGCGGCCAGTGCCTGAGTAGAGGGAGGAACTGGAACTGCCGCAGCTGGAGCGGGAACTGGAGTAGCAGCAGCCACGACAGGCGAAGCTTGTGCAACAGGAGTGGGTTGAACCACAGGTGCTGCCACCGCTTGGATTGGGCGGTTCGCTTTATCTGATGGCACTACGCTTTCTGGTGTGATTTCGTCTGGATCGTTGTGTTTGTAAACAAGCGGAAATTCAGGAAGCGGAGGCAGTTTTGGGAGAGTGGAAGCCGCTGGCGGCGTCACCGAATCCAAAAGCGAGATCGGGATGAGGAGACTCTTGATTCCCATGCCGGCCAGTCCTAGCAACCCAAGAGCCAGAACAGTGTAGGCGAGCTTTTTAAATAGACTCGATTGGTGGCTGTTTTTTCGGCTTGGCGCCATAGCTGGGAGTGATCCTGCTGCAGGCTTGGTGTAAGGCCTGGAAATCTCCACGGCGTCACTATCGGCGGACCTGTCACGGAAGGTCTCACGTATCAGTTCGCTGCGTTTATCTCGCGTTTGGGGCTCCTGAACAGGAGCGGGTTTCGCTTTCGGTGGACGTCCCGGACGTCGGCCTTGAGTTTTTTCCGAAATTTGCGCCATCAAATCGATCGCTGAAGGGGAGTCCTTCTTTCCTCCTTTGGTCGCTTTGGTAGGAGGGAGTTCATTCACTTCGCCAACAAAGTCTTCGTCATCACTCAATTCGCGGACTTCGCCGGTCGTTTCAAAATCGTCTCCGCCTACTGAACCTGCGAATTCCTGCACGACAGGTTTGATGTTACGGTCTACGCGGGCTACGGCCTTGGTCAAACTCTGAGAAAAGTCAACGGATTCGGAGGGGGTTTCTACTTCATTGCCTGCATTTCTGGCGGCACTCCATTTTTCAAGGGCATCGCGGTGGAATCTCCATTGGCGACCGACTTTAACGCCGGGTAATTGTCCTTCAGTGCAAAGTTTAAGCAATGTGGACTTTGGCATCTTGAGGAAGACTGCCGCTTCATCGCCGTTCATTACCTCGTTCGGTTGTACAATTTTGTCGTTTTCCATTCTCTAAAAAAGGGGAATAACTATTTCATCAAAACCATTATCATTGCAACACCAGATTTATATCGGGTGATTTTTTGATAAGGAGATGACCTTATTTTCTTTTTTCATTTATAAGTCAGGCTCGGAGGGTTGGGGGCGTTTTCACATTAGCCCTCTATGTCGATTTCATTATGGCTAATTTTTCAGTCGTTGGATTTGCTTTGAGGATGTAATTTCCAGATAAAATGATAGAAATATTATTAACCTATTTTACCATAACAGGAAGCGAGATATTTTTTGAGTTAATAGGGGCGGGTTTTTTCTTGCTTTATTGGGTCACACTAAAGTCGGGGATCTTCGTTGGGATAACTGGCGCAAATACCAAAAAATCCATTTTATGAAATATTCAAAACCCAGTGCCCGCGAATGCGTGCTGAAAGTTCTTCGTGCTCTGCTTGTCAGTGCGCGTCGGAATGAGAGGGGAATTATCGAGGGTATCGATCCGGAGTTTTTACATAAATACCGAGTTCGCCTTCGGAAAGCACGCGCTCTGCTGGCGTTACTTAGGGGGTTGTTTCCGAATGAAAAAACCTTGGAATGGAAGAAAAAACTCGGCGATTTTTGTCGGTCGACGAATGCCCTTCGTGATTGGGATGTTTACTATTCATCGAGGGAGGATTTGGAGTCGTTTGTTCCGTCTTCCGCACGCTTCGGCCTTGATGTTTTTTTTAAGGATTTGGCCAAATCTCGTCACATTGAAGCTTTGAAGGTCTCTTCATTTATGAAGTCGTCGAAATACCGTAAGGGCATGATGAGCTTGCAAAAGGAGTGGGAACATGCTCTCGCATTCGAAAAATCGGAGTCTTCCATGCTTTCTATAACGGAGGTGACAGGGGCTGCTATCGCCAAATGTTTCAAGAGTATCAGGAAATTCTACACTCACGTTCCGAATCAAACCTCTGACGCGACGATTCACAGGATCCGAATTCAGTGCAAAAAAATGCGCTATCTTCTAGAGTGTTTTAGCGCTTTTTTTCCAGATCATGATCTGGTCGGGATTACTCGCCAGCTTACTAAATTACAGAATCGTCTGGGTCGGTATAATGATAATTGCATCCAGCGGATCCACCTTCTCGCCGTAGCCCAAAAAAACATGCGTTCCGGGAATGAGCGGTTCATTCTGACTTTGGGGTGTTTAATTGGGGGGCTACATCACGAACAAGGCATTTTGAAAAAAAGGGCGCTCGCTGCGCTTGAGGATTTCTGCAGTCGCAAAAATATTCATCTTGCCAATGCGTTGACGAAGTGAGTGTGCCTTCCTGTAGTTTTTTCTCTTGGATGCTCATTGCCAGCGCATGAAAAACTGGAGGCAATTGAACTGGATGCAGGGGAGTCTGGAATGTATTTTCCGTGACGTTGTGTTCGAGCTCCCGCTTCATTTACCACTCCTTTCGCTAAAGATTTCCCGTTTCTCACTGGGCATCGCAAGGGCCTTACTGCTTCCGTTCATCACTCCATTAGCGTGGAAGCATTGGCCAAGCTTCACGTTGCTCTTTTGGGGGCTTCGACTGCCCCGTCTTTCACAATGAGATCCGGTGGTTCGACGCATTCCTATTTGGTGACTGGCGAATTGCCGGATCTCACGGGTGTGCCCTTCATTCCAATTCAGGAGGCCTACATGGCTCCGCATTCCACGCGCGAAGTGTTGGTGCGCAAATCCGGACAGGATTTTTCGCTCATTGTACGGAGTGAGCATAGTAAGCCCGCATTTTTCCACCACTCGCCAATCTCGCCTCAGGCATTCGATGATTTTTGGCGCTTATCCACAAGTCATCGGGTGGAACTATTGCGCTACTTTTTTCCTCTTGGTCGGGATGTGATCGAAATGGATGTCTTCGGAGGTCCTCATGCTCCATTGGTTCTGGCGCGAATCACATTTTCCACACTGGCTCGATGGCGTTCTTTTCGTAAGCCTGCTTTTCTTGGCGAGGAGATCCCTCCAGAGGAAACCGGCCAAATGCGCCAGATCGCGTTATATGGAAAGCCGCTGGCGCGGCAAGCTGTCACGCAGGCGGGTGTTCTTCCTTTTCTTTTTAAGCGTGGCATCCTTCATGTCGTCCTTGTGACGAGTTCCTCCGGTTCTCGATGGATCATCCCGAAGGGGAAGTTGGAGTCAGGAATGACGTATGAGCAAGTGGCGCTTATGGAGGCCGCAGAAGAGGCTGGGGCCATTGGAATCTTAGAGCCAGGCATGTCCGCGTTGTGTCATTTGGATGATAAGCGCGAGCTTTACCTTTATCCCATGCGGGTAGCCACGCTTCTGTCACTTTGGCCAGAGCGCTTGGTCCGCCGCCGCGTCGTGCTTCCCATTCACCAGGCTTTGCTAAGAATCTTGGATGTGGATCTCGCCCGCGCCGTACGTTCGCTATCGCGTCAAATCCCACCTGAGCCGGATTCTTAATAATCCCACTTGAGGAATGGTCATGGGCTAGCCAATGTGTGGATATGAGCAAGCGAGTTCTCATTTTATCTGCATCCGTGGGATCGGGGCACGTGAAAGCGGCGCTGGCTCTTGAGC
>JBILZC010000040.1:0-20792 GCA_044377415.1 Terrimicrobiaceae bacterium
ACGTATCCCTCGTATGCGAGGTTTTGGGTATTGGAATCGGATGGTTGCGGTGGATTGTAAATGGCTCTGAGGAGTTCGGGTTCTTGCTCGGTCCAGTTCACAGGCGGACTGAGCCACTCTGTGAGGACCTTGGACTCCGTCAGCGACTTGTTTCCAGCTTGGTCACGCTCGTAGAAAAACACATGCACCGTCATCTGGCGGGGGTCGATTTTGATATCGGGACTGGACTTGATGGAGATGAGGAGGCTTTTGCTGCCGTTTCCTTCTTCTGTGAGGCGCGTATCCACGATGCCCAAAGTGGCACCAGGCTGGAGGCCAAACTCGTCACGAACGTCCGCGCCTTGTTCATTGGCGACAAGGGTCGGGGTGGAAGCAGGGGTTGGCGCGCTAAGCATGGTGAGTCTTCGCTCGGTTTGGGCGCGGAGTTGTTGTGGGAGATTCGGGAGATTCAGGACGCGATTGTAGATAGCGGCGGCATCTGAGGTTTTACCCATTTTTTCGTAGATGCGACCGATGCGTAAAAGGATACCTGGGTCTTTTGGAACGAGTTGATCGGCATCGGTGATCTTGGACAATGCATCTTCATACTCACCGACGCGAAAGCTTTTATCGGATTCCTGCACCAAGGTCATGATTCGCTGCTGGACTTCGTTGTCAATCGCAGGTTGCTGCGGTGGAGCCGGAGCCTTTGTTAAAGGGCTGGTCGCAGGCGGCGTGGGAGCGGGTATGGAAGGGGTGGCTATCGGTGCAGGCGGTACCGGATTCGCCGCGAGGGCGCGCTCTACGAGGTTGCGCTGCAGTTGTGGCAGAAAATGCCAAATCGCCGCAACCAATTGCAGCAATAAGAATAGAACAAGAATTCCCATTGCCACCTTGAATGTGGTGCCTGTGCTTGGGCTTGGAATCGGAGGCTTTGCGAGAGGTTGGGGCATCGAATAAGACCTGTTTTCTTACGCTAGTTGGGGAAAAATAAAAGCTCTAATCTGGGAATACCTATCGAAAATGATTCTGTTTTTCGAGGCCGGCGAGAGGAAGGTGGGCGGATCTTCGTCGCGGGTGTTGACTTCGCGGCGGCAGAAGTTCCAATAGAGTGATCATGATAACCGGCGAGCCCATTCCATTCGAAGCGCGGCTGAGCCTGCGTATTCCGTTCGTTTCGGCAAAAGTTCAAGCCGGCTTTCCCTCTCCGGCGGATGACCACATGGAAAAATCGCTCGATCTCAATGAGCACCTCGTTCGCAATCCTGCAGCGACATTTTTTGTGAAGGTGGAGGGCGACTCGATGCGCGATGCGGGGATTTTGAGCGGCGACATCCTTGTGGTGGATCGCTCACTGACGCCTAAGGATAGCCAGATCGTGGTGGCTATGCTGGATGGCGACTTCACCGTGAAGCGACTCCGCCAACGGGACGGGCGTGTCTTTCTTGAGGCCGAGAACGTGGCCTTTGCGCCGATTGAAATCAGCGAAAACCAGGAACTCGTGATCTGGGGAATCGTCACCTACGTCATCCACCAACCGCGATGAACTTCGCTCTCGTTGATTGCAATAATTTCTACGCCTCGTGCGAACGGGTATTTAATCCGAGACTGATCGGCCGTCCGCTCGTCATACTCAGCAATAACGATGGATGTGTGATCGCGCGCAGTGAAGAAGCCAAGCAACTCGGGATCAAAATGGGGACGCCCGCATTTAAAAATGAGACCTTCTTTCGCCAGCATGGAGTCGCCGTTCTGAGTTCAAACTATGCGCTCTACGGCGATATGTCGGCGAGAGTGATGGCGGCGATGCGTCCGCTGGTGTCGGCCATGGAGGTCTACTCGATCGATGAGGCGTTCTTGGCGCTGGATGCCGCGCGTGGGGATGACTTTGCCCGGGAAATCCGCGCGCGAGTGCGTCAGTGGACGGGCATTCCTGTCTCGGTCGGAATCGCTTCGACCAAGACGCTCGCGAAACTTGCCAATCGCCTCGCCAAAAAAACTCCCGAAAGGCAGGGCGTGCTGGATTTCACGAGGGTTCCGGACACCGATGCCCTTCTTGCCATGGTGCCATGCTCGGATATCTGGGGCATTGGCAATCGCCTCTCCACGCGCCTGTCGCCGATGGGTATCCACACCGCGAAGGATCTCAAATATGCGGAGATGGCGAATGTGAGAGGAGCCCTTGGCGTGATCGGAGAGCGGATTGCGCGCGAGTTGGGAGGGCTTTCCTGCCTTGCTCTTGAGGAACTTCCTTCTGACAAAAAAGGCATCGCCTCAGCCAAATCCTTTGGACATCCCGTCGAGACGCTTCAGGAGTTGGAGGAAGCGCTTGCTACCTACACCGCGAGGGTGGGGGAGAAACTTCGCGCCGGGCGACTGCTGGCCGGGCATGTGAGTGTTTTCGTGGAGACCAATCGCTTCAGCGTCACGCAACCCCAATACCATGCGGGAGCCCAAACGACTTTCCTGCAGCCGACGAATCAGACGTCCATCCTCATCGCGGCGGCACTCGATCTCCTTCGTTCGATCTACCGGGTGGGATACCAATATAAAAAAACCGGACTCTTTGTAACCGCGATGTCGTCCGAGGGAGCCGTGCAGCTTTCGCTTTTTGAGGATAGGGAGGACAAGCCGGCAGGGCGGCCTCTCGCAGCGATCGTGGATCAACTCAACCGCAAGCTCGGCGCCAATACCGTTCGCTACGGATCGATGGGAACCCGCGACAATTGGGCGATGCGCCAGAACCGACGTTCTCGGAAATTCACGACACGATGGAGCGAACTTCCCGTGGCGAAGGCGTGATGCTCGGAGGAAGAGTTCTTCGGTAGAAACGAAAATGATTCACGCTTGTTCGGAGATATGGAAATACTCACGGCATGTTACCGAATTTTGTGCTTACGGGCTTCATGGGGTGTGGCAAGTCCACCGTTGGGCGGCGCTTGGCCGCGCTCACCGGTCACCGCTTTGTGGATAGCGATGAACTGATCGTGAAGACTCAAAATAAAAGTATCCCTGAGATTTTTGCGGAGGTGGGAGAAGAGGCTTTTCGCGATATCGAGCAGGCGGTATTGGGCGATCTGGTCGGTGTCGCTGGTATCGTTCTCTCCACAGGTGGGGGGGCTATATTGAGACAAGAGAACCGTGAGGCGCTCCAGAAAGTGGGCATCATCGTTTGGCTCGATGCGGAGCCGGATATTCTCTTTGAGCGGGCCTCGCGTAGCACGCGTCGCCCGCTGCTTCAGACCGACAACCCGCGCGAATCTTTTGATCGCCTCTTCGAAGCCAGAAAATCGATCTACGAGTCTCTGTCGAACTTCCGATTCGACTCCAGCCACATTGATCACGATACCGTTGCTCGCAGGGTTCTCGAGCAGGCGATGCGCTTTCATGCGCAGCGGCCTTAATCGAAAAATAAAAAAGGCAGGTCCGGAGACCTGCCTTTTTCTGTGATTTTTTCGGGTGCGATGGGACCACTCAGGGCAGAGGGAATCGAGCGGTGAAACTCGTCACTTGCTTGCGGATCTCAGCCAGAGCGGCCTCGTCGTTTCGGGCTTTCAGGGCAGCGTCGATGAAATCCGCGACCTGCATCATGTCATCTTCGCGCAGTCCGCGGGTCGTCATAGCGGGAGTGCCGATGCGGATGCCGCCGGTCTTGGTGATCGGTTCCGTGTCGAACGGAATCGCATTTTTGTTCACCGTGATCGCGGCCTTGTCGAGGGTGGTCTGAGCATCCACGCCGTTGAGACCTGCCGAGCGGAGGTCGACGAGAAGAACGTGGTTGTCCGTCCCGCCGGAAACGATGCGGAGGCCGAGCATGGAGAGACGCGCGGAAATCGCCTTGGCATTGCTCACAACCTGCCGTGAGTAGTCGCGGAATTCCGGTTGAAGAGCTTCGTGGAAGCAGACCGCCTTGGCGGCAATGACGTGCATGAGCGGGCCGCCTTGGACACCCGGGAACATCTGTCCATCCACCTTCTTGGCAAATTCCTCGCGGCACAGGATGAGTCCGGCGCGGGGTCCGCGGAGGCTTTTGTGGGTGGTGGTGGTGACAAAGTCGGCGAACGGAATCGGGGAGGGATGGGCTCCTCCGGCAACGAGTCCCGAGATGTGCGCCATGTCGACGAAGAGATAGGCTCCGACAGAATCGGCGATTTCTCTCATGCGTTTGAAGTCGATCGTGCGTGAGTAAGCCGATGCACCGGCGGTGATCATTTTGGGTTTCACCTCGTCCGCTTGTTTGGCAAGAGCATCGTAGTCGATCATCTCGGTGTCGCGGCTCACACCATAGTGGTGGACCTCGTAGAGTTTGCCGGAGAAATTAGCCTTGTGACCGTGGGTGAGGTGACCGCCATGAGCGAGATCCATCGTTAGGATTTTATCGCCTACCTTGAGAACGCTGAAATAGACGGCCATATTGGCTTGGCTGCCGCTGTGGGCCTGGACGTTGGCGTGCTGAGCGCCGAAAAGTTTCTTCGCCCGCTCGATGGCGAGGGTTTCCACGATATCCACATATTCGCAACCGCCATACCAACGGCGACCGGGGTAGCCCTCGGCGTATTTATTAGTGAGGCAGGATCCTTGCGCTTCCATGACCGCACGACTGGTGAAATTCTCGGAGGCGATCAGCTCGATATGCTCAAACTGGCGATGGTATTCCTTCTGGATCGCGGACGCGATTTCGGGGTCGGTCTCGGCAAGGGCTGGCAGCACGGGTGTGTCTTCTGTGATGGTGGGCATGGATGGATTGGTGATCATTTTAAGAACAGATGGCAGGGCTTTTTGGATGGTGCGTTTGCATTCGTTGTAAACGCTGCGGCCTTGTCCGATGGGATCAGGGACGTCAGGAATCCCCTTTTCCTCGAAGCGCAGCAACTTCACTTTGTGGACAAACTCGGGGTAAAACAAATCAATGAGACGCGCATGGTCTTGCGTCATCACAAAAACATGGGTCGCCTCGCTGAGAAGTTTTTCTGTGAGGCTCTGGCTGCGAAACTTTTTAAGATCGAGCCCATCACTGGCGACGGCATCGACCGCGTCGCGGCTGGCTGGCTGGTCTTGGCCGGCGCTGATACCAGCGGATTCGACATGGATGTCCTGTCCAGATTTTTTAGCCAAATGACGAAAAAGAACCTCCGCCATCGGGCTTCGACAGACATTCCCAGTGCAAACAAATAAAACGTGAGGTCTTTTCAGGTGGCTCATTGATTCGCGAGCATACTAGATTAGAAGTGACTCAAGTCAAATGCCGAGCACACCCCAAAGTCGTCAAATAGGGTGCTCCGAAAAAAAGTCTTGGGGCAAGGATCAGGTTCGGATGGCATGAAGTTGCGCGGCGGCACAGGATTGGAATTCCTCCCAGCGAGGAGCGGAGGGGTTGGCAGCATGAAGAATATGACGGAGAAGGCTTTTCCACTCCAGGATAGCGCGTTCGAGGTCCCCTCGGCGGATCGAGTCCGTTTCTTTCTGAAGCGATTTGAGTCCCTCGTTATTGTAAATCTCAAGGGCTTCCCAAGTGCCTTCCCCAAATCCGGGGCACAATCCGGCGACGAGGTAGCCTTCATAATCGACATGGCCATAGAGTTCACGGGCGCTGGTGGCGAGCCTCAGGCTGGGACCATCTGCAAACTCCGTGAATCGCGGACCGCCCCGCAGGTTGGCGAGATGTTTGACGATGTCTTCCACGGGATAGGCCGGATCCTCGATCGCGGCGGTAATCATGAGGCCCTCGCCATTTTGGAACCGGCTAAAAATCCGCCCCCTCGCGGTAGGAATTCCCGCTCTATCCACCAAGCCGAGCTTCTTCCAAATAAAAGCGGGTGATCCCCGTGGCGGATCAAATTCCGCAGAGGAACTGCTGAGTGTGACCTCGGACATATCGACGCGACGTGTGGGAGGATTGATCAAGGCGGTGCCGTCCGGCATGACGAGCGCCGACGTTGTGACAAAATCCAAATCCAACTGCGCCATCAGATGATTGCCGTGCTGGTGGAGTTGGTGAAATCGGGCAGGTTCCCATCCTGATGCGAGGAGGGGGACTATGATTTTTTCCAGCGATTCCAGGGTGAAGGATTCCTTTTTTCCCAAGCCCAGTTTTTTTTGGATCCAAGGGAGTGGTAGCCAAGCGGCGTTGCTGGCCCGTGCGATGGAGACTTCCTTTCCATATCGGAAGTGGATTCCTTTCCCGATTTTGCAGGGTCTCCCGGAAGGGAAAAAGTCTAAACAAGCAGGTGATCTTAGGACGGGTATCCACCTCTCTCGATGGAGCGTGAGGCAATCGGTGAGGGCCTTGGGAACAATGCGGGCGGACTTTTGGGGATGCCAGAGATGGTCTGGTCCAAGGTATTCCGCGCGGGTTGGTTCGTAGCGTTGGTTTGTTCCGTTTTGCTTGAGAGAATCTTCAAGGAATGGCGAAATGCTTTGCCGACTGAAAAGCCGCTCGCAGAGTTTCACTGCCCTGCCGATCGGTGGCTCGGTAGTCTGGCTTCCTTCCTCCATCACCCGCAACAATGTGGGCCAATCGATTTGATTCACGCGTCGGAGTTGACGCGGAGCGGCGTCCATGAGTCTTGGGGTATCAGTCCCCACAAGCACAAAGCCTTCCTCATCGATACCTCGGCGCCCGGCGCGGCCAAACATTTGGAGCAGTTCGTCTGCACGAAGCTCGCGTTGGAAGCGACCATCGCCATAGGTCGTGGAAGAAACCATGACGGCTTTTACAGAAAAATTGATCCCCGCAGCGAGACCGGTGGTCGCGACAATGACATCGAGTTTTCCCTCCTTGCCGAGGGGTTCGATCCACTTTGATCGGGCCGTATAGGGGAGGCCGCTGTGATGGTAGGCGACTCGCTTTTGTAGGAGTCGAGTGAGGTCGCGCCCGAGTATGGGTTGGTCGCTTTGCGGGATGGAAAGGGGGGACTCCACCGTGAGGGCAGCCGCGATTTGTTGCGCCATTTTTTCCGCTTCGCGGCGGCGTGGTGCAAAGATCAGAAGTGGAGTCAGCCCAGCGAGAACCGCTCCGGCTGCGATTCGTGGCCAGTATCCATGTATGTGGGATGGAACGCGTGGGAGGTTTTCGATAGAAAAATCATCCAATGGGACCGGGCGATCCTTGACTTGGATGAGGTGAACCCGGCGGCCGAGTCGACTCAACCATTCGACGATCTCGGTGGGATTTCGAACGCTCCCGCTGAGAAGAAGGAGTCGTGTCGATGGGGGAGGGAGGGCCATCGCCATCTCGTAGTTCAATCCCCGGTTGGAGTCGGAGATCATTTGGTATTCGTCGAGAACAAGGAGACCCGGAGCATGGCCCGTGAGGATCCGCTCGCGCTGGGTCTCTAGGGTCGCCACGACCACCGGAGCGGTGAGATTTTCTGCCAAGTCGCCGGTAGCAATGCCGACATTCCAGCCGAGCTTTTTCCATTCGCTCCATTTGTCATTGGCGAGGGCGCGAGTGGGTACGGTGTAGACGGCTTGGCCGAGTCTTTGCGCTTCGGGAGACTTAACAAACAACTCAAAGACGCGGGTTTTTCCAGCGCCGGTCGGCGCATCGATGACGACATCGCAACCATCTTTTAAATGGCCCACAGCCTCTTGTTGCCAAAGATCTGGGAGATCCAGCGGGACTTGGAGTGGGGTGAGTCCGCTGCCGAAGACGGGAAATCTCATGGGGTCGCGGAAGGTTTGAGAGACGGAGGCGGACGAGTGGCGATGGGGACGAGATCAATGTCGGATTCCTTGTATTTTCCGAGTCCAATGACAGAGGCGCTTTCGAGCCAATGTGTCATTTTCTCCAATGTTGGGAGCTTGGCAGGTGATCGGTTCTCATTGAGAAGCCGTGCCGCGGTGGCATCAATCGCCACAGGATCCTTGCTCGCGTAGAGCGTGTGATTTGCGATGCTGAATCCCGGATTGGGAAACGGACCGCCCGCATATTGCAAGATGAGCCCGTCTAAAATCGTGAGCACCACTTTTCCTCGTATCATGTCATCGGCATAGATTTCGGCGAGGTAAGGGTCGCCAAAGGCAGGTTCGCGGGTGAAGCGGCGCCAGTTGTCCAGATTCGGCAGGGTCATGTTGGCTAAGGCTCCATGCACCCCAGTGAGAAAGCTGTCGGTGAGTGAGGGGACGTTGATCACTTTGCTGACATCTTTGCTGAGGACTTTCGCAAAATAGCTGTTGCTGCTGAGCTGCTCGCCCGAGCTTAGGCGGTCTTCCATTCGTGAGCCGGTTCGATTTCCAAAACCGCTGTCGCCCCAGATCAAGCGTCCCAAAACAGGAGCTGTGAGTTGGGACTTGCGGTCGTATCCGCTCGCCGGATCCACCCAGCGCAGCTGATACAAGCGGCTCTCGCGACGGAATCCGGCCGCTAGCAAATCCTCCAGATTGCGATCCCACACAATGATGTTCGCGGCGGGAACGCCAGCATCAATGAGGCCGCTGGCGATGGCATTCACCACCTCGGGGTGCGTTCCGCTCACGGTGCGTCCTGCGGCGGAGACTTTGATTCCGACACGGTCAGTCGGTTTAACTAGCGATCTCCAAGCGCTCGCGCGGTCGGCTTTTCCCGTTGCGGCGATGGTGATCTTGTCGACCATGAGTTGAATCACTTTCGGATTCGTGGCACGGGTTCGTGTGAGGGACTCGGTATCCGTTGCATAAAAAATCCGGGATTTTGCGATGGGGTCCTCCGCCTTGGCTGAAGCTGCAAAACACCAAAGTAAGAGGAGCAGACAAAGAATCCCCCCCCAGATCGAGGTGGTATTGTGACTCTCTGTGGATAATGTTGGTCGATGGTCAGGCATCTTTACGTTCACATTCCGTTTTGTCCGAAGATATGTCCGTATTGTAGCTTCTACAAGGAAGCGAGCGACCGGAATAAAACACAGGCCTTCTTGGATTCCGTTCTTCTTGAGGCTGAGTTGGAGTGTGAGGGCCTCCAACCGCATACGATTTTCTTCGGTGGAGGAACTCCTACAGCCCTTTCGACACCGCAGTTGCAGTTCCTTATCGGGGGACTCGCCGAGAGGATTGATTTTTCAGAACTCCGAGAATTCACCATCGAGATGAACCCAGCCACGGTTTCACACGAAAAAGCATCCGCCCTCCTCGCGATGGGCGTCAATCGTGTCAGTATGGGAGTTCAATCTTGGGACGATGGGTTGCTCAAAACTCTCGGGCGTGTGCATTCCGCTGCGCAAGCCAAGCGGAGCTATCACATCCTTCGCGAGTCGGGGGTGCCGAATGTGAACTTGGATCTGATATTTGGAATTCCCGGTCAGACTCGTGAGCAGTGGGCGGATTCCATCCAGCAAACAATCGATCTCTCGCCTGATCACATCTCCGCTTATTGCCTGACTTACGAGGAGGACACCGAGTTTTTCCTGCGACTTCAGCGGGGAGAAATGGCGCCCGAGCCCCAGCGGGATTCCGATTACTTTGAAATGGCGATGGATCGCCTCACTGCAGCGGGTTTTGGACAATACGAGATTTCGAATTACGCCCGACCCGGCCGCGAATGCGCTCACAACCTGGGTTATTGGCGCGCCAAGGACTATGCCGGACTTGGGCCGAGCGCTTTTTCCACCCGCGATGGACTTCGGCGCAGAACGGTCGCTGATACCGCCGAATACATCCGACGGATGCAGGCGGTCGAAGATCGTTTTGATTTTACGGAGGTCATTGACGCCTCGATTCGGCAGTCAGAACAAATCGCGCTCGCTCTTCGCACAAGCGACGGACTTCCTGTGGAAATGGTGTCACCTTCCCACCTGGCGGCCCTTCAAAATGGCGGCCTCATCACACGCAAGGATGATCGGATATTTTTGACGCGGGACGGAAAACTCGTCGCAGATGAGATTGCGGTCGAGTTGATGTAAGGTCTGAAGATAAGAACCGCGCGGGCATCTTTGAATCGACGTGGGGAGGGGATTTCACTTAGATGGGCCGCAACCAATCTCATCCTGTAATCAAACCGACCACCGCGATGCCAAGAATCATCAAATCTGCTCTCATTCAGGCGACCTGTCCCTTTGACGGGAGTTCCGATCCGCGCTCCATTCGCGCGGCGATGATCGATAAACACATGGCGCTCATTGAAGAGGCCGCCACTAGAGGTGTTCAGATTCTCTGCATGCAGGAACTTTTCTATGGACCGTATTTTCCAGCGGAACAGGAGATGCGTTGGTATGACATCACGGAAGAGATTCCCAATGGTCCCACGATTCAATTGATGATGGAGACCGCTCGCCGACTGGGAATGGTGCTCGTCGTTCCCATTTACGAGGTTGATGGAACGGGAATCTACTACAATACAGCGGCTGTGATTGATGCCGATGGCCGGTTTCTTGGCAAATATCGCAAATCGCATCTTCCTCATTGCCATCCCGGGTTCTGGGAGAAGTTCTATTTCCGTCCCGGCAATCTTGGTTATCCGGTTTTTGAAACGGCCGTTGGCAAAGTGGGCGTCTATCTCTGCTATGACCGACACTTTCCTGAGGGGGCACGATGTCTTGGACTCAACGGAGCGGAGATCGTCTTCAATCCCTCGGCCACGGTTGCTGGTCTCAGTGAGCATTTGTGGAAGATCGAGCAACCTGCGCACGCCGTCGCGAACCAGTATTTCATTGCCGCGATCAATCGGGTGGGCTTTGAAAAACCTTGGAATATTGGAGAGTTCTACGGTCAGAGCTATTTCTGCGATCCTCGTGGTCAGATGGTCGCTGTGGCTTCGCGCGACAAAGATGAGTTGCTGATAGCTGATCTTGATCTCGGGATAATTCAAGAGGTCCGCAACGTGTGGCAATTCTATCGCGATCGCCGCCCTGAAACCTATTCGCCAATCACCTCTCCCTGAGGAAAAACCATGGCCTTGCTCATTCAAAACGGTGAGATCGTGACGGCTAGCGGTCGGCAGTTTGCGGACATCCTTTGCGAGGGAGAGACAATTCAGGCTATTGGAAAAAATCTATCTGTTCCAGTCGGCACTGAGGTTCTTGATGCCACGGGTTGTCTTGTTTTTCCAGGTTTCATCGATCCCCATGTGCATATTCATCTCCCATTCATGGGCACCAGCGCGAAGGACACCCACGCCACGGCTAGCAAGGCGGCTGTCCTAGGAGGAACGACGACCTATATCGAGATGTGTTGCCCTTCGAGAGAGGAAGATCCGACAACGGCATTTCATCTCTGGAAGAATAAAGCGGCGGAGGGTTCGGTTTGCGACTACTCCTTTCATCTCGGTGTAACGCGGCTTCAGGATGGTGATGCTGATGCCTTGCGTCGGCTCGTTCGTGAGGAGGGTGTTGCCTCCTTCAAAGTCTTCCTCGCCTACAAGGGGGCCTTTGGAATCAACGATGAGGAGTTGTATCAAACTCTCAAGCTCGCCCGTGAACTCGGTGTGATCGTGACGGCCCATTGTGAAAATGCCGACCTCATTGCCGAGCGCCAGGCTGAGCTTATCAAACAAGGGAAACTCGGCCCCGAGTGGCATGAACCCTCCCGTCCCATCGAGGTAGAGGTCGAGGGATGTCATCACCTCATGACCTTCGCCAAGCTCACTGGAGCTCATGTTTACGTCGTTCATACAAGCTGTGGAGAGGCACTGAATGTGATTGCTGATGCCCGTGCTCATGGCGTTCAGGCCTGGGTCGAAACAGTCATTCCTTACCTCACGTTGGACAGTTCCTTTGCCGAAAAACCAAATTTCGAAGGCGCGAAATATGTGATGAGCCCCCCCATTCGTGATCGCCATCAACAAGAGGCCCTTTGGAAGGGGTTACGGAACGGGACTATCAGCACCGTGGCCACGGATCACGCTCCGTTCGATTTTGCGACACAGAAGCACATGGGGCATCCTGATCCCGCTCAGTGCCTCAAAGCGGACTTCCAACCGAACGGCAAGCCGGGGAATTTTTCTCTGATTCCTAATGGCATTCCGAGTATCGAGGAGCGGATTAAACTCCTCTACACCGAGGGCGTCTTGCTGGGCAAAATCTCCCTCGAGACGTTTGTTGCCGTTGCCAGCACGAATGCAGCGAAGGTTTTTGGACTTTATCCGAAGAAGGGCGAGATTGCGGTCGGGAGTGACGCGGACATCGTTGTTTTCGATCCCAAGCTCATCGACACCATTTCCGCCAAAACCCATCACATGGCGACGGATTATTCGGCGTTCGAGGGACGAAAGGTCTCGGGAAAAATACGTGACGTGACCGTTCGGGGACGATTTGTGGTTCGTTCGGGAGCTCTAGTCGTGGGCGAGGGGGGCGGTCGCTATCTCGCTCGTCCCTGCACCCATTAGTCTGGGGCGGTTGAAACTCCCCGCCACCACTTTGCCTGCGAGCACAACGAAGAAAATGAAGCCTGCGCATGCCGCCATCATTCCCGCTGAACTCAGTGCTCCGATTTCTGGGTGGCCTGTGGAAATCGGGGTCAGGAAATCGGGGTCAGTGTGCATTTTCTTTCATTTTCTTAAAACCAATTGATGGCAAGTTGATTGTGGAGGGAATTTAAGGCTCCTCAACCACAATCGAGCGCGGGGGCTGGCGCGAGATGGAGCGACCGAAGGTCGGCCCGAAGGTCGGCCCGAAGGGCGAGACGAGAGGGTTCGAGCGAGTCAAATCGCACGAATTTTCACGAATGGGGAGCGGTAGCGCTTGGGAAGATCGTAATGCCGAGGAGGACCTCGGCGTTCCCGGGGGAAGGAAAATCCCGGCAGTCACAGACAGTTGCTACCAAGTGACGGGTGGCGCAATCAGAACGAGAGTCCATAACCGATTAGCTGATGGTATCAGGATGGAAAAATGACGATGTGACTTTCAAACAAGAGTAAATCATGTATTGCAAATAAGAAAACATAGTGTATTCCAGACAAGAGTTTTTCAATATGACGCCCAATCAACGACTCGCCCAGCATTTAAAGGCGGCCACCGCTGTGGCCCAGGAGAGCGTTGTTCGTGGCAAGGATCTGACGCAACGCCAGCGTGAATTTCTCGCAAGAGCAGGTTGCCTGATCGAAATCATGAAAGGTTGGTATTTACTCGCTCCGCCAGGGGTGGATGCGGGCGATACGACGCTCTGGCACGGCAATTTTTGGGCGTTTCTGGCATTCTATCTGGAAGCGCGTTTCGGCAAGGACTACTGCGTAAGCGCGGAGTGTTCGCTGGATTTTTGGGCGGGGCGAACACGCACGCCGACGCAGGTAATCATTATCACTCGCGAGGGCGGCAACAACAGGATCGAGTTGGCATTTGGCACATCGCTCCTCACCTATCGCGATGAAGCGAGGTTGCCGGCCCAGTTGGTAAAGTTTCGCGGATTGAATGTGATGCCGCCGGGCATGGCTTTGGCTCGGGTGTCTCCGGCCTTTTTTGAAAAGGATCGTGCGAGCACTGAAATCCTTCTCCGTATTACCGATGAGCAGGAGATCGCCAGGGGGCTTTTGGAATTTGGCAGAACTGCGCCAGGCAACCGCGTAGTCGGTGCTTTGAAGGCAATTGGTCAGGAACAAAAGGCTCAGAGGGTGCTGGAAATCCTCTCCATCGGGAGGTTGATCGTAAAACCTAAGAATCCATTTGAGAGTTCCGGAGGCTTGATCGGTTCTCAGCTTCTGATCCGGAGTCCGTATGCCGGACGGGTTCATGCGCTCTGGTCGGAAATGCGGAGTGCCGTGATCGAGAATTTTCCACATCCGCCGCGCGGGCGGACGTCTAAAGAAGCTTACCTTCGTCAAGTTGGCGATATTTATAAGAACGACGCCTACCATTCCCTCTCGATCGAAGGCTATGCCGTCACGCCCGAGTTAATCGAAAGAATCCGGAGTGGAGGCTTCCCTCAAGACACGCCTGAAGGCCGACTGCAACATGATGCCATGGCTGCGAAAGGTTACTTCCTTGCGCACCAAGCCGTGATGGGGAGCATTGGTCGAATTTTCGATGGGGAGCGGCCGGGACAGGTCGTCGAGAGGGATCTGCAAACTTGGTATGCGAAGCTTCATCAACCTTATGTGGATGCCGGAACAATCCCGGCTTACTCTCTCGCCGGTTATCGCGAGAGGTCGGTATTCATCCGCCACTCGCTGCATGTGCCTCCGCCGCGCGAAGCCGTGCCTGATGCGATGGAGGCGCTCTTTGTGGCCTTGGCTGGTGAGGAGCATCCGGGCGTCCGTGCCGTGCTGGGTCATTTTGTTTTTGTTTTCATTCACCCGTATCAGGATGGCAATGGCCGTCTCGGACGGTTTTTGATGAATGCCATGCTGGCATCCGGGGGCTACGGATGGACAGTCATTCGTGTGAGCCGACGAGCCGAATACATGGCGGCACTGGAGGCGGCTTCCACGCGTGGCGGCATCGCCGCGTTCTGCCGCTTCGTAGCGCAGGAAATGAAAGTGGACTGGCGTTCAAAATGAAGATTAAACCTATTAAAGGAAAAACATTCGGGGCAGGTAACCTCTGCATTGAAAAACCCCAGCGCAGAAATCGCCGTCGGGAGTGACGCGGACTTCGTTGTTTTCGATCCCAAGCTCATCGACACCATTTCGGCAAAAACCCATCACATGGCGACGGATTATTCCGCGTTCGAGGGGCGTAAGGTCTCGGGACAAATACGGGACGTGACCGTTCGGGGAGGATTTGTGGTTCGTTCGGGAGCGCTAGTCGTGGGCGAGGGGGGCGGTCGCTATCTCGCCCGTCCCTGCACGCATTAGTCTGGGGCGGTTGAAACTTCCCGCCACCACTTTGCCTGCGAGCACAACGAAGAAAATGAAGCCTGCGCATGCCGCCATCATTCCCGCTGAACTCAGGGCTCCGATTTCGGGGTGGCCTGTGAGTTGGGCCAGAAATGCCGGCGCAACAGAGATCGCTGCGATGTGGCCCCCAATGGCACTCGCCGCAGCGAGCAAAAGACTGATTCCTAGAACCCCGGCGACCCTGTGGCTTAAAAGTAAAGCGGTCGCTCCGGGCACGATGAGCATCGCGATGACTAAAATGCTGCCCACACTTTCAAAGGCGACCACGGTCGTGATGGCGGTGGTGACAGTGAGTCCATACTGGAGGACACCTGAGGGAATTTCGACCGTTTCTGCAAAGCGGGGATCAAATGCAGCCAATCGAAGTTCTTTATAAAAAATCAAAGTCAGTCCGAGGTTGAGAACGAGGATTCCCCCAGAGAGCCAAACGACTTGGGGAATGGCCCCTCCATCAATCACGGCCAATTCGATAGCTCCATACAAAACACAGGAGGGATCCAAATCCACATGATCTGCCGCCACTCGGATGAGAACCAAGCCGAGAGCAAATAAACTACAAAAGACCACACCCAGCGCCGCGCCAGTATCTACCTTCCCATGACGATGAATGAGGTTGCTCAATAGTCCTGTGAACAAGCCCGCGCAAGCGGCTCCAATGAGCATCAGGAGTGGATCTTTTGTTCCAGAAAACAGAAACGCAATGGCGATGCCGGGGAGAACCGCGTGACTGATCGCGTCGCCCAGCATGCTCTGTTTGTTGAGTTGGAGATAAACGCCTGGTATCGCGCAGGCCATCGAAATGAGCGATCCGGTAATAATGATCCAAGTGTCAATTTCGGTCCAGTTCATGACGGCGTTTTCTCCGGGTCAAGTGGCACAAAGCGGCGGTGGCTTTCCATAGCGAGGAGGACTTCCAATTCATCGACCAAACGAGGATCAAGCACATGCTCGATCATGTCGGCGTCACGATCCACGCGTCCGGGAGCGACGTCAGCATGGTTGAGGAGGTAGAGTTCCCATAAGCGATGATTTCGGACCAGACGTCGCGAATCAATCTGGCCGAGGCTGGTCAACTGAACCTTCAAGCCATCGGGAGTGATGGTCAGAAGCTCGGCATTGGCCAGACGATGGATCTCACGGAGAACTTCTTTTTTTTGCCAAGGTCGCTTGTTGAGAATGGCGGTCAGATCGACTGAGGGATTCTCATTCTCGGCGCATTCAAAAACGGCGCGAAGCATGTGTTCCGAACGAAGCCGAGAAGCTACCCGGCGCTCAGCCAGAAGTTGGATGACCACGCCGCGACGTGATCCAAAGAGAAGCCCAAATGCAAATATCGTCGCCGCGACTAAGACGATGATGGCACCCGTTGGCATTTTGGGGAGTACCGCACTGACGACGACTCCAACTAAAGCGCTGTCAGCCCCGATGATCGCAGCCAAAAACGCCACAACGCGGAGGTTGTCACTCCAAAAACGGGCAGCCACAGGAGGGATCACCAGCAAGGCGACAACGAGGAGTATCCCCACGCTTTGAAGACCGATCACCGTTACCAATACAATGAGGGACATCAAAAAGAGATCCAGTGTGCGGACCGGCCAACCTGTCGTAGCCGCAAAAGCCTCATCAAAACACAGGATGCTGAATTCCTTAAAAAAGGCCACACAAGCGACGACGACCAAGAGCGAGGAGGCAAAGATAAATCCGGCATCCTGCGCGGTCATGGAGGCGGTGTTGCCGTAGATGAAGCCTTCGATTCCTGCCGCCTGCCCGCCGGGCAGTTGTTGGATCGCGCTCAAAAGCGCCACGCCTGTGCCGAAAAACACACTTAATACTATCGCTAGGGCGGCATCATCTTTGATTCTGCTGAATTTTCGTATGCCGAGAACGGTGAGCATTCCTGCAATTCCCGATATCGCCGCACCGATGGAAAGCCACAGGAAAGACCGCGCATTAGCCCCAATGGTGATGGCAATCAGGAATGCTCCAGCGATTCCGGGTAGCGTTGCGTGACCCAGCGTGTCACCCATGAGTGAGCGTTTGCGCAAGAGAAGGAACGTCCCGACCAATCCCGCTGCCGCTCCGAAAACACAACTCCCAGCGAGTACGACTCTTGTATTGTGATCCTGTAACAGAAGCACTCGCCAGAGAGTTTCAAACGTGGTGGCTGCTAACATCGGGTTTTGAAAAGATCAGAACTTCTTAAGAGCGTTTGGCATCGATAGGTCCGTAACGGCTTCATCGAGGAGGGGAAGTCTCGCGCCATAGGTTTTGCGCAAGTTTTCCGGAGTAAGAACGTCCCCCACGCTACCCTGTGCAACGACACGCATGTTCAAGAGAATAGCATCATCAAAATACTCGGAGACGGTTTGCAAATCATGATGAACACAAACGACCGTGCTGCCCTGATTCTTTAAGCGATTCAGAACGGATAGGATAGCTTGCTCGGTCGCGGCATCGACGCTGGCAAAGGGTTCGTCCATCAAGTAAAGATCCGCTTTTTGCGCTAGGGCTCTCGCGAGAAAGACCCGTTGTTGCTGACCTCCCGAGAGTTGATTGATCTGGCGGCGGGAAAAATCCGCCAAGCCGACATCAGCGAGAGCTTCTTCTGCAAGGCGGCGATGACTGGACCGCACGGGGAGGCACCAACCAATGCGCCGATAAAGCCCCATCGCTACCACATCGCGGGCCGTCACGGGGAAATCCCAGTCCACACTCTCACGCTGCGGGACATAGGCAACGCGGTTGCGATTCCTTTTTAAAGTATCTCCAAAAAACAAGACCTCGCCCGACGTGATGGGAATGAGTCCCAGTGCGGCCTTGAGAAGCGTGCTTTTGCCTGCTCCATTCGGCCCAGCGATGGCTGTGATCTTTCCTGGTCTGATCGCGACCTCGGCATCCCAGAGGACAAGTTTCCTGTGATAGGCGACATTGAGCGATCGGATTTGAAGGGGATTGGAACTCATGGATTGGTCGCGTCTTTGTTCGGATCCCTGACTCCCAAGGCCTTGGTGATCGTGCTCACATTGTGCTCGATCATCCCCGCATAGGTGCCTTCGGGTGTCCCCGCCTTGCCCATGGAATCCGCAAAAAGCATCCCGCCTAGCTTGACTGCGAATCCCCGTGAGGCCGCGCCCTCAATGACGGCGCGTATGTTTTTCTCGGACAACGTAGACTCGACAAAAATGGCGGGAATACGACGAGCGACAATCGCATCAACGAGTCGGTTGATATCCGCGACACCGGCTTCCGAAGCGGTACTCAGCCCCTGAATGCTCATGACGGTTAATCCCGTGGCTCTAGCGAAGTATTGAAAGGCATCGTGGGCGGTGATGAGGACACGCTGGTTCTCGGGAATCGTCGCGATGGACGAACGCATTTGGGATTCTATCGCTCGAAGTTGATTCGCATAACGCGTCGCATTTTCAGCGAACAATGTTGCGCCTGCCGGATCTTTTTTAGTGAGAGTTTCACAAACTGTTTTTGTGCATTCCGCCCACAGGCCAGGATTCATCCAAACGTGCGGATCCACCGCTGTCCCTTCCTTTAATAACGTCTGATCCGGTATCGCACTTGTGACTGGGAGAATCATCTTCCCCTTGGCGCGTAGTTTTTCAAAGGTGTCTTCCATTCTCCCTTCCAAATGAAGGCCACTATAAAAAACGAGATCCGCTTGGAGGATCTTAGCCACATCGTCGCGTGTAGGCTTAAAAAGATGAGGGTCCACCCCCTCGGCCATCAATACAGTGACCTTCACCCGTTCGCCGCCGACATTCCGAGCGAGATCGCCGACCATTCCCGTCGTGCACACCACGTCGATTTGGCCCCACGTTATTCCGCAAATCCCTAGCAAGAAAAACCCGGCTAGCATGAAATGTTTCATTAGGTTAAGAATATTAGTCATGCCTAATATATTTGCAAACTAAATCTCTACAAGTGACTTGATGAGGGCGGGGGCTAGTGCGCGTATTGACGCCAGAAGAAAATCGCTGAAAGAGCGAATCCGATCACGATAACCAAGGTGCGGACCCGATCCGGTGAGATCCGCGTGCTGAATACCGCCCCCGAGTAGTAGCCTGCACCAGCACCGAGTGTCATGATTAAGGCTTCTGGCCAGATAACAATGCCCGACCAAACAAAATAGGCTGCCGCCACGAGATTGATCGAAGCCCCAAGTACGGTCTTGATGGTATTCATCTCGAGGATATTGGTTTTTCCAATGAGCCCGAGTGTCGCGAGGGTGAGGATGCCAATGCCGGCGCCAAAATACCCCCCATAAATGGCAACGCCAAATTGCAAAAGGCAGGCCGCTATTATATGGGCAGACTGAACTTTGGGTTCCGCGCCATCAAGACCCACCATGCGGCGAACGGCATTGCTGCATAGAAAAAGGACGGTCGCGAAGAGAATGAGAAAGGGAACAATGAGAGCAAACGCCTTCTCGCTGGTGTGAGTGAGCAACCAAGCACCTACCATGCCGCCCGCCATGCTCAAGGGGATGAAAAGTTTGAGCCAAGGTTTTACTGCGGGAAGGTTGGCTCTGTATCCATACAAGCTACCGCCGATCCCGACCAGCAGCGCCACTGTACTGGTCGCATTCGCTTGGATAGCAGGCATCCCGAAGGCGAGGAGGAGCGGAAAAGTAATGATCGTGCCGCCACCGGCGATGGAGTTTATGGCGCCTGCGAAATAAGCTCCGACGACGAGCACTAAGATTTCTGTGATTGGAGGCATGTTGGGTTAGTCCCTGCAGAAGTAGAGCAACACACAAAGAGCGAACCCGATCCCATACAATAAGAGGGTTTCTTGAATGAAGAAGGGGTAAACACTCAGGCCAATGCCGATGAGAACGGCTTTGATATTGGACCTCTTTTTCCCATAGATCATCGCGCCCATCCCGATGGCTCCAAAAAGGAGCCCCGCAAAGAGACTCGCCGTCGATGGCATGGAAAAATCCAAAGTAAATCAGCTCGAATGTTGGGAGCTTTTTATTTTGCGAAGCTGATCCGATCGTCGGCCTCGAGATAATCAAAAAGGCTGCTCGTGGCAGGATCGATCCCAGCCTCTGCGCAAACACCAACGAACCATTCTTTCATGTCGGGATTGTCGTGCGGGCAAGACTTCTCGACTCCATCGGACCACTCCTGGATTTCGCGTGGCGACTTGGGGAGACCATTTTTATCCATCCAAGAAGCGATTTCTTCGTTAGTGGCTCCGGATTCGATGACCTTCTTCACATCTGCTCCAGTGACGCCCTTGAATGTAAAAAGATAATTGTCCAGCGGGCAATCATAGTGATATTCGCCCCCGTGGCCGGCGAGTTCGGAGCGGCCCTTGTCGGCAAGTCGGGCGAGGAGGGCATAGCCTCCGGTGCGAACGCGTGGGCTGGCGGGAGCTTCTTTAGTGAGGTCTTTTGTAGTCATGGTGAATATGTGAATGGATTGATGTGCCAGCTTGAGGGGGCTCTATCCAATGGCCTAGAGCAAGCGCGTGTAAAGCCATTAAAATCTCAGGCCGCATTTTGAAAAGGTGCGCCCAGTGCGGTTGGAGCTAGCCCACTGGGGTGATTCCCTAGTGTTAATCAAAAGATTGGAGATTTTTTCCCTCTCGGATAGAATTTTGGACATATGGAAGCGTCCGCATGATAAAAAAAAGGTCACGGGTTAAGCGCTTTGCTCGTTTTGTTCTCAGGGGAGGCAAGCGACGAGTCGGAGCCGCGGGACTTTTGAAAAAAAAGCCCCAGCTGGTGGTTTTTGATTTCGACGGGACCTTGGCGGATACCTTCCAAGCCGGCGTTGAGATTCTCAACATCCTCGCTGAGGAGTTCGGATTTCAAAAGTTGCCACCCGATGGCTTGGTGCATGCTCGCGATCTCTCGACACGTGGGTTGATGCGGCAACTCGGCATTCCACGCATGAAGCTCCATCGGATTTCGAAACGCGGAACCGAGGAAATGTCCAAGCGCATGCCTGATATTCAACCTTTTCACGATCTCTTGCTCGTCGTTCGGCAACTTCACGCGGAGGGCTTCCGTTTAGGCATTCTTACCTCGAATTCCGAAGCCAATGTCACGGCT
>JBILZC010000041.1:0-20774 GCA_044377415.1 Terrimicrobiaceae bacterium
TCAGCGCCTTTGTTGGTGATTTTCTTGGCGCGATGCGGATCGTAAAGATCGAGAATCGCCGCTTGGGCGAAGGAATCTGTGCCGCCATTGCTAAACGGGTGAAGCGGGTTGCCCTCCAACTTGGTTGGGCGTCCATCGGATGTCGTGGCGATGAGCGGGATGGCTCCGTAGCGGGCCGGCATCGAGGTCGCGTAATAAAGAAACTTGCTTGGAATCGCGTATTCCACGCCCTTGGTGAAAGGAACGAGGTGGGATTCCGGACGGCGGCACCCAGTGAGCCCGACGCCGGCGAAGGCGATCGAGGCACCCATGAGCTTGAGGAAATCGCGCTTGGAGAGCCCACTATCTTCATACATCTCCGCCCCACCGGGGAATTCCCGCTGAAGGTGTTTTACAAACTCAGGGTCATTCTCACGCTCACGCAGACTGCGCCAAAGCGTGGGATTTTGTTCGGGAGCTGGGTGGTTTAAATTTTTCTTCATCGGTGACAACCTCCACAGGTGACGGGAGGATTAACTTCCCACTCTTGCTTGAATTTCATGCCAATCTCATTCTGGGTGGTGCCTTCAGGTGGCTTCCATGCCATATTATAAATTTCAGATGGCGGGCGGAGGTGATTTTCAGGGGCGCGATGGCAATCCAAGCACCAAGACATGCTTTGTGACTCGTGCTGATAGACGACCTTCATTTCATTCACGGCGCCGTGGCAACTGTAGCAACTCACACCTCGGTTCACGTGAACAGCGTGGTTAAAATAGGTGTAGTCGGGAACCTTGTGGATGCGGACCCAGTTGATCGGCTGTCCGGTCTTCCAGCTCTCACGCACGGGAGCCAGCTTCGGGCTGTTCGCCTGGATTTGGGTGTGGCAGGCCATACAGGTCTGCGTGGTCGGCACATTCGAGTGCGAGGCGACCTCAACGAAACTATGACAATACCGGCAATCCATCCCGAGTTGCTGCACGTGGATGACGTGAGAGAACGGAACGGGCTGGGTGGGCTCGTAACCGACACGGGTATACTTCGGGGTGAAATAATAGGTCAACCCGCCGGCGATCACAGGCACTATCGCGCCTATACAGATCACCAGCTTCAAAGGAAACCAGTTCGTCCATTTTGGAAAAAAATTCGCCATGTGTTCAGAGCATCACTATCGACAATTCACTCAAAAAAACCTGCCTTGATTCGTCAACCGTGCAGCTCTCTCGGGGCGGAAATAATCTGCTTGGGAAATTGCGTGACGGGAAATTGTCGGATACATGTTTTTTTGAAGTCCTGTATGTGCTCAAAATCTTTCCATCCTGTCAACAATTTCGGCACAAATTATTTTACAAAGTGGATTCCTGTGCTTGTTGCCGCAGGGCTGGCGATGGCTTCTGCAAGCGGCTGGGCACAGACCGAGGCCCAACCTCTCCTCCCCATCACGAAGCTCATGGTTGGAACCAAAGCGGTGCGTGCGGAAATCGCTGATGACGAGAACGAGCGCTCCTGTGGACTGATGTTCCGGAAATCCCTCGGCACGGACTGCGGCATGCTTTTTGTGATGCCTCAAATCGCCCCCGTGGCCTTCTGGATGCGCAACACCGAAATCCCGCTCACCATCGCCTACATCGATCCGGCCGGAACGATCATGGAAATCCACGATCTAAAGCCGCACAATGAAACGAGCGTGCGGAGCGAGTTCTCTCTGATCGCCTATGCGCTGGAAATGCCGCAGGGTTGGTTCACCAAAAACAATATTTGGCCGGGTGAGCGTGTGACCGGACTGCCAAAAATTCCGCGATGAACTGCGACGCACGACAGAGTCCAAGAAGAGGAGTTTAGCGAGCCACTTTCACTTGTAGCGGCGTCTCTATGAGCGCCGAATCGTTGGCCATCAGCGGTCGCAGACCGCCGCTACATGAACGCCCAGCGTCCCCAATCCCGCTTAAGTTAGCAGCATTTGCCGCGGCGGGATTACCACTCGGTGCCCAGATTGTAGCTGGCAGCGAGTTCCAGAAGGTCGTTGCGCATGGGCCATTCATCCGCGCGTTCACTGATCTGGTGGCGCTTGCTGGCGCCTTTGAGTTTCATGCACCCGGTATTATCGCCGATTTGGCGGATTTGATCGACTTCCTCCGGAGTGAAACGCACATCGGGCAGGGCCGCGAACTCGCGGATTTTGCTCTCGATGGGTCTGGCTTCCTCGCCCGATTCTTGAATGAACGTGGGCACCACACTTTCGACTGCAGGGTGGCTGAGGTTCCAGATCGAGGCGAACTGGAGTAAGGTGAGATTGTATTTGTCGGCGAGCGGCTCCATGCGCTCCGCTTTCTCCATTCCATGTTGAACCCATCCCTCGGGTCGGTAGGAACGGTGGTCGCCGGGTTTGAATTCGTGGCCGGGCAGACCGAGGTCGCCGTGAAAGACGCCACCGTGATCCACCACGCGCGTCATGACTTTGACCCCATGCTTGACGCAAGCAGGAAGGGTCAGACCGACCGGCCAAGGTTCGAGCGGATTGAGAATGAGCATCGCCCAGTCAATGAGTCCCTCAAAACGCTCGAATGCTCCCACGAGATCAAGCGAGAATCCATTGGCTGGCCCCGGTGCGATACCAAGCAATCGCGTCAAGCCCTCGTCTTTTGCGGCCTTCAAGGCATTCCAAACGGCATCGGAAGTGAACCCGAGCTCGCCAGGATTGTGCAGCATCAACAAGTCGAGGTGATCCGATCCACAGCGCTCCAATTCCTTCGAAACCGCCATACGAACAAAGGATGCGTAGCCCTCGGGGCCGCGCAAATTGGGATCGGTGAAGCGCGGATAGCCCTGAGAGCCAAGTCGCTGACCTTCGTAAAAATCGTGCCCGATCATCCCCACAAGGCTGTAGGTGGCGCGGTCAACTCCGGCTAGGGCGCGACCGAGTAGTTCGTCAGCCTTGCCGTTGCCATAGACATCGGAGGTCACAAATGTCCGAATCCCCGACTCATAAGCTGTCTCGATGCACTGGATGAAACGTTCCTCGCTGAGCGTCTCGCCAAAGTGCATAAACCGACCGCCGCTCCACGTCCCGTAGGCTGTTGTTGTAGGATTCATAATCTTGCGCAGACTTATTAGAGGCAGCAGCGGTGGCGGTCAATCTCGGGAACAGGGAACATCAACGCAATCGAAAGAAGCCCTCGGCCGTACGACTGGTGGCAGCGGCAACCTCTTCCAGCGAGCATCTGCGAACGGCCGCAATTTTTTCGGCGACGAGGCGGGTGTGAGCGGGTTCACAGCGTTGACCGCGATGGGGGACAGGAGCTAGATAGGGACAATCCGTCTCGACCATAAAGGCATCCGCCGGAATGGCGGCCACGACTTCGCGGACGGGCTCCGCATTTTTAAAAGTGATGATGCCGGTGAAGGAAACGAGGTGTCCGAGATCGAGCAGTTCTTGCGCTTGGGCGGGGGTATTTCCAAAGCAGTGAAAGACAGCCTTTAAGCGACCCGTGAAGGGCTTCAGAATATCCAACGTATCATCCCATGCACTGCGTTGGTGGATGACGACATTGAGCCCGAGATCGGCTGCGAGTTCCAATTGCGCTTCGAAAGCCTCGGACTGCGTGGCCTTGTAAGCGCCATCAATGATCGCCGCTTCCGTATAGCTCGCCATTTCCGCTTGAAGAGCGCTGAGCGCGGGGGAAGAGGAAAGCTGCTCGGAGGGAAGTCGGTAATAATCCATCCCCGTCTCGCCAATGGCGGCGACCTTCGGGTGGACGGCCAGATCGCGAAGCGCGGAGAGCCAGTCTCCGGTCTCCTCACTCACGTTGGTGGGATGCAATCCCACAACGGCATAAACAGAGTCGTATTTCTCAGCGAGCGCCACCGCCCGCCGACTGCTCTCGACCCCAGTGCCGATGCTGATGATGCGAGTGACGCCAGCCAACCTCGCCGCCTCGATCACGGCAGGGAGATCATTTTGAAAATCCGGATAATCGAGGTGAGCGTGCGTATCTATGAGCATGGCGAGTATGCTGGGGGGATTAGCCGTGAGGATTCAAGCTCGGGGGTGGAATTTTTTGATCACGGCGGCAAGACCGCTTTTTTCGACATGGGTATAAACCTGCGTGGTCGAGATGTCCGCATGACCGAGAAGCTCCTGAATGATGCGGAGATCGGCCCCGCCACGGAGGAGGTGCGTCGCAAAGCTGTGCCGCATGAGGTGGGGATAGACATGGATCTGCAGTCCAGCGTGCGCGGCGTATTTTTTGATCAGCTGCTGGATCCGTTCCGGCGTGAGCTTGCGTCCGCGAACGGAAAGAAAGATCTCCGCGCCGCTGCGCTTGGACACCAGACCGGGCCGCTCCTTCTCCAGATATAGTCGGATGGCGTCCCTCGCCGGCGCGCCCACCGGAACGAGGCGGGTTTTGTTTCCCTTACCGGTGACGCGAATGAAGCCGGCATCGAGTTCGATATTTTCCAATCGCGCGGAACACAGCTCCGAAACCCGGAGGCCACTAGAATAGAGAAGTTCCAACATTGCGCGATCGCGGAGCCCGAGGGGATCTTCTGCCCTCACGCTCTCCAAGAGCTTGAGCACATCGGATGCGTTCATGGTTTCCGGCAGGGATTTTTCCGGACGCGGCAAAGTGAGTGTTTCGGCGGGATTTTCCGGCCACTTGTGTCGCGAGGCCAGAAAGCGAAAAAAGATGCGCACCGCCACAGCTTCGAGCCGCACCGAGGAGGCCATGAGCCCCGAGCGTTTGCGAAAAACCAAAAAATCGGTGATCTGTTGGGGTTCCACAGACCGCCAATCCTTCGCTTTCGTGTTTTTTTGTATCCAGTCGCAAAACCCCTCCAGTGAGCGCTGGACAGAGAGTTGGTAATTCGTCGAGAGCCCGCGCTCGGTAGCGAGATACATGAGAAAACCCTCAATCTCGGCTGTCATGGCTTGCTCGATTGCGTCATGGAGCGTATTCACGTCTTTACTTCGCCAAATGCCAATTCCGGATTTTCAAACCCACCTGCGTCGATTGCACCTCAAAAAGTGGAGTCCAACGTCTCCTTTGAAGAACTGGCTAATGTTCGCAGTCCTTTTTATAACTCTCGCGATCACCGGATGCGCCACTTTCAAAAAAGACGTAACCTCGACCGAACCGAAGCCTGAGGCTGTTTCCGTGGGAAAGAAAGCCCCAGCACCTTGGCTCTCTTGGTTGAAATTTTCGAAGAAGGCCACGCCACATCCTTCAGCCACGCCGATCCATTGGACGGGCGTCATTCGCTTGGTCAATGAGGAGGAGCGCTTTGTGCTCATTCAATCCCAAAGCTCCTCATCGGTCACTCCTGGGGAAAAATACCTCTGCATTCGGGACACAACGGAAACCGGAGTCTTGCGCATGACGGCTCTCAAGAATTCCCCTTTTCTGATTGCCGATATTCTCAGCGGGGACCCCCTTGCGGGAGATCGGGTTTACCTCCCGAGTCCGACGGTGGCGACGCCCGCCCCGCAGCCCACCCCCTAATCGGAAAGCAAAGACACTCGCTCAAAATTCTTTTCACCTGCAAATCCACGTCTAATCTGCAACCGACCTAGCTTGAAAATCCCATTTTCCTTTCCTATGCCGCTGAAATATACACGCACCCTTGCCGCTTTTTTGTTTCTGACCATTCCTTCCGTGTTGGCGCAATCGCCGTCACCAAGCCCAGAGGTTAAAGATGTTCCTGCTCCTCTTCAGGTTGCAGCGCCAAGCACCGATGCTTCGACGGCGACTTTGCTGGAACCAGCACCCACGATCGTCCCTGCAGCACCTGTCACTGACGAGCAGGCCGCGCCCGAGCAATCAAACGAACCTCTCGCTGCCGGCACTGAAACACAAGCCCCCCAAGAAACCGCCAAGCCCTCAATGACGAAGGAAATGGCGGTGACCGAGTTTTACAAACAACTCGATGCCCTCATCGCCAAGCAGCGCAACCCCAAGGTGCCGGACATGAAACTCGAGGATGCCATTAAAGCCGCCCTCCAAAAAAATCCAGACATTCTCGACGGGATCCAAACACTGAGCCTCACCTCCGGGCAGATGATCATAGCGCGATCCAAAATCACCCCCCAGATTTCACTCACATCGAATTGGGACTACATTTCGCGCGAACTTAATCAGGTCGAAGTTGCCAGCGCGGACGTCACCGACCAAGTGTGGAATATCAACCTCGAGTTCACTCAACTCCTCTATGACGGCGGCGCCACCGTTTCCCGTATCCGCTCCGCGATCGCCAGCGAGCACGGAGCCTACTTCGAGCTAAGGGCCATCATCGACCAAGTGATCTCCGAGGTGAAAATCAACTTCTCCGAGATTGTTCTGAACCGCGCGCTCATCATAGCGAACCAACAGTCGGTCGATCTCCTCACAGAGCAATTGAAAGATCAACAGAACCGCTATGATGCCGGTACCGTGCCCCGCTTCAACGTGCTGCAGGCCGAGGTCGCGCTGGCCAATGCCAAGCCGCCACTCATTCAGGCCCAGAACAATTACCGCGTTGCCATGTATAGGCTCGTCCGCTTGCTTGGGATGGATTATCCACCCGGCTTCCCCAGCGAGGTTCCCTTCAATATCGTCGGCAAGCTCGACTACAAGCTCCGCACGCTGGACCCCGACAAATCGATACGTATCGCCGTGGCACGCAATCCAGGCCTGAAAGCCCAGCGCCAAAGCATTCTCTCCACCGCAGCCAAGGTCAACGAACAGGCAGCGGGCTACATGCCGACGATCCGCGCCCGCGTCGCGCAAACCAACAACAGCGACATGCTGACTTCGAAACTCTCCAACGTCGTCTCGGGTTGGTTTTTTGGAATCAACGGCACCTGGCCTCTGTGGGACGGGCTCTTGACCCATGGCAACATGAAGCAAGCGAAGGCCCAACTCGACTCCTCAAAAATCAACTACGACGATGGGGTCCGAGAAGTCATCCTGGAAGTCCAACAATCGATTTCGAACCTTCTTCAAGCCAAGGAAACCGTGGACAGCCAAGAAGCCAGTATGGTCCAAGGCGTGGAAGCCCTGCGTTTGTCCCAAGAGCGCCTCGACGCCGGAGCTGGCACACAGTTGGATGTCCTCAACCAACAAACCTCCCTCCTGCAGTCGCAGACCTATCTTCTTCAAGCCTACTTCAGCTATATCAAGGGGGTGGCGGAATACGAGCGCACTCTCTCGCTCGACACCCGTTACGAGGAGTTTTTTGATGACCCCCTCACCCGCCCCGATGCCAAGCGCTTTCAAAATCTCAACAATCCGGATCGCCCGCAGCCCAATCTGCCTCGCGCTTTTCGGAAGAGCGACCCAATCAAGCCGATCCTAGAGGCCGCCCCTTCGCCTAGTCCCACCCCTAAAGTGAAGAACAATCCCCCCTCCAAAACAATCAAGGGAAACTAAGCGTTGGTCATTTGATCGCCTCGATGGCCGATACCTCCTGTCCCTTTGAAACGTTTGCCAGCCTCGCGTTGCCAAACATTCGCACGGCTTTTATCCAGCGTGCACCAGGCATCGATGTTCTAGCCGACCGGCAGGTCGCCCTTGACCGCCTGAAGTCGATCCATCTTTCGACCATGAAGAAAGCCGGTTTCGGCGTCATGCCTTTGGCTCAAGCTGAACAAGTCCACAGCGCTCATGTCCGGATTGTGACCAAGTCGACACCTTATCCCGTGCCGGACTGCGACGCCCTCGTCACAACCGAAGCGGGACTTTGCCTTGGCATTTACGTTGCCGATTGCGCTGCCGTCTATCTGGCAGACAAATACGGACGCGGTATCGCCTTGGCCCACTCGGGACGCAAGGGCACCGAACTCGGCATCGTCACTCAAACCATCGAGACCCTCTGCAAAACCATTGGTGCCACCCCGAGCGATATCATCCTACAAATTTCGCCCTGCATCCGCCCCCCCCACTATGAAGTTGATTTTGCTGCCGATATCCGGGCTCAAGCGGTCGATGCCGGTCTAACGGAAATCCACGATTGCGGTCGATGCACGGCCACAAATCCCGATGCCTATTATTCCTATCGACGTGAGAAAGGCCGCACCGGCCGCCATCTTGCACTTCTCGCGATGACCACGTCAGAGTTGTAATATCCCACATTGCGTTGACTTGCACCCACCCACACTTTAAGTAAAAGCCGCCCTTAATACACTTCGTGTCTCAGAACGACGATTACATAGTTGAAATCCTCCGGGATCTTGGAATGGTGACCCGCGCTCAAGTCGAGAATGCCCGCTCCCAGATCGAACCCGACGGACTCCTCTCCACCCTCATCCATAATGGTGTGGTCACGGAGGATGATGTCGCGCGAACGCTGGCCGCGCAGAACAGCATGGAATTTGTCGATCTGGCAACTACGCAGGTTGATCACAAACTCATTGAGCTACTCGATGCCGATGACGCCCGCCGGTATCAAGCGATCCCGATCGGGATGCGTGACGGCCTGCTCATCATTGCCCTCAGCGATCCCATGGCCATGCATATCATGGACGGGCTCACTTACAAACTGCGCCGCGAGATCGAGTTTGTTTGCTCAACGCACGAAGCGGTTAAAAAGTTAATTACAAAATATTATGGCGACGCCGATGATGCCGCCACGTCCCTCCTCAAGGGAATGACTCTGACTGAGGGCTCTGCGTCTAAGACGGACGAGGATGATGAAGCGCCGACGGAAGGGGATGCGCCGATCATCAAACTCGTTTCCCTGCTTTTGCTCGAAGCCTATACAAACCGGGCCAGCGACATTCATATCGAGCCATTGGAAGCCAAGCTCCGCGTTCGCTTTCGCATCGATGGCGTTCTTCAGGAAATGCAGGCCCCGCCCAAGCGCTTGCATTCGGCGATAGTGAGCCGACTCAAAATCATGTCCCGCTCGATGAGCATAGCCGAGAGACGTCTACCCCAAGATGGTCGTATCCAGATACGACTTGGCGACAAGGCGGTGGATCTTCGCGTGTCTACGATCCCGACCGTCCATGGCGAGAGCGTCGTGATGCGAATTTTGGATAAAACTTCGCTCATGCTTGGGCTTCCCGACTTGGGCTTCCTCTCGGACGATCAAGCCAAGTTTGAGCAATGCATCGCGCTTCCCGATGGCATCATCCTCGTCACAGGCCCGACTGGCTCGGGAAAAACAACCACCCTCTATGGTTGTCTCAACTATATGAACAAGCCGGATCGCAAGCTGATCACGGTCGAAGATCCCGTCGAGTATCAGATGAATGGCATCAACCAAGTGCCAGTCAACGCCAGCATCGGCATGACATTTCCCGCCGCCCTGAGGTCGATGCTGCGCCAAGCACCGAATATTATCATGATCGGTGAGATTCGCGACTACGAGACCGCCAGCATTGCCGTGAACGCCTCGCTCACAGGCCACTTGGTTCTCTCCACGCTTCATACCAATGACGCCCCGAGTGCGATCGCGCGCTTGGTGGATATCGGAATCAAGCCATTCCTTGTTTCCAGTTCCGTTAGGGCCGTTGTCGCCCAGCGTCTGGTCCGAAAACTCTGTACATTCTGCAGGGCCGCAGGCGAACTCACCGAATACGAAATGAGCGCCCTTCAAATCGAGCCCGGCATGCTCAAGCAGGCCAGTGTCATGCGCCCCGTCGGATGCGACAAGTGTCGCGGCAAAGGATTTCGCGGCCGGATGGGCATCTTTGAAATGTTCCTTGTCGATGACGAAGTGAGAAACATGATCAACAACAACGCCTCCACCATAGCCCTGCGTCAACGCGCCAGAGAACTAGGCATGCGCACCCTGCGCGAGGACGGGGTCCGCAAGGTTCTCTCCGGCATGACCACCGCCGACGAAGTCATCAGCACCACGATGTCGGATCTCGAGTAAATCACCATGGACGCCCGTCATGTCACCGATATTTTCTTGGAGCGCGGACTCATCACCCCGGAGACCGCAGAGCAACTGATCCACCTCTCGCAGACTGAGCACAAACCGATCGAACAAGCGATTTTGGACGCCCAGATCGTCGATGAAAGCGGATTTGAGCAAGCCCTAGCCGAGTCACTGGGAGCCGAAGCCTATAGCCTGCAAGAGTTCCATCCGGATGCCTCGACCTTGAGTCTCATTCCTTCGGGACTCGCCCGCCTTCACGGTGTTCTTCCGATAGCCGCTTCGGGCAACACCATTTTTGTCGCTCTCATCGATCCGCTGAACCCCCGCCCGATTGAGGATATCCGCTTCGCACTCGGGAGGGAGATCGTTCAACTCGTCTCCTTTCCTTCACGGGTTCAGAATCTGATTCGTGAGAACTACGGATCCGAAGATTCCAGCATCAACGAAATTCTCGCCCAACTCGATGGCGGCCACGATATCACCATCGACGAGAGCGAGGGGGACGCCTTCAATCTTCAAGCGGTCACGGCAGAAGCCAATGCGGCACCGATCATCAAGTATGTGGATGTCATTCTCGATAAGGCCATCGCTGCGAGGGCGAGTGACATCCACTTCGAGCCCTTTGAGACGGAATTCAAAATCCGCTATCGGGTGGATGGCGCCCTTTACGAAATGGATCCGCCTCCATTCCGCCTCGCCCTGCCCGTGATATCGCGCGTGAAGGTGATGTCGAATCTCAACATCGCCGAGCGTCGTCTACCCCAGGATGGCCGCATCCAGCGCACCATCAATGGCCGCCAAGTCGATCTTCGCGTATCGACGCTACCCACCGCCTTCGGCGAGAGCGTGGTGCTGCGCGTACTCGACCGCTCCAGCGTGAACCTCGATTTGGAAACGCTCGGGATGCCTGCCGAAACGATGGCCTATATCCTTGAGGTGATTGAAAAACCCAATGGCATTTTTATTGTTACCGGGCCGACGGGATCGGGAAAAACGACGACTCTTTATTCCTGCCTGCGGAAAATCAACACCATTGATTCCAAGCTTCTGACAGCGGAAGACCCGGTGGAATACGAAATCGACGGCATCATTCAAGTTCCCATCAACGATTCGATTGGGCTCACGTTTTCCCGCGTTCTTCGCGCATTCCTGCGTCAGGATCCCGACCGCATCCTGATCGGTGAGACTCGCGATATGGAAACCGCCCAGATCGCCATTCAGGCCTCGCTCACCGGTCACTTGGTTTTCACCACCCTGCACACAAACGATTCCACTGGCGCAGTGACGCGTCTGATGGATATGGGCATCGAGCCGTTCCTGATTTCCGCCTCACTGGAATGCGTGCTCGCCCAGCGTCTCATCCGAAAAATCTGCACTTCCTGCCGAACGGCCTATGAGCCCAGCGAGCAAGTCCTCGCCTCCCTCGGCCTGAGCATCCACGACATCGGCGACAAGAGTTTCTATTACGGCAAAGGTTGCGAAAACTGCAACCAAACGGGCTACAAGGGCCGGAAGGGCATTTACGAACTCCTCAAAATCTCCGACCCGATTCGGGAAATGATCAACAATCGCACTCCTGGCATTCTGATTCGCCAAAAAGCCATTGAGCTTGGGATGGTCACCCTCCGCGAGGATGGACTCCGATCCATTTACGAAGGCCTCACGACCATCGAGGAAGTCGTGAAGTACACCTGATCGCCCCGCCGATTGTGGCGAGGCGACCGAAGGTGATGAATCGACGTGCTTGCCTCTTCGCTTACGCGAAGATGGCAGTCGATTTCTCGGCGCGCTTGCGGGCGTTGGCGTCGAGGATCTTTTTGCGGAGACGAAGGGACTTCGGTGTCGCCTCGACATATTCGTCGGGGGCGATGTATTCCAAGGAACGCTCAAGGCTCATCTCGATCGGAGGAGCGAGTGAGATTCCCTTGCCGTCGCCTTGACTGCGCATATTTGTCAATTTTTTGGCTTTGCAAGGATTGACCGGCATATCATCCGGACGGGAATTTTCCCCAATGATCATTCCCTCGTAGATTTCCGCCTGAGCACCAATGAAGAGGCGACCGCGCTCTTGGATGGTGGCGAGAGCGTAGGCCATGCTGATGCCGGCCTCCATGGAGACAAGCACGCCGTTAGCACGACTCGGAATGTCGCCCTTGTGGGCACCGTATTCCTTGAAGAGATGGCTCGCGATGCCGTGTCCCTTGGTCACGTTGACTAGGTCCGTCTCAAAACCGATCAATCCACGCGTTGGGATGACGGCTTGAACGAGAACGCTGTGTGGGTTGTGAACCATGTCTACAATCTCAGCCTTGCGTCCCGCGAGGGACTGGAGGATGTCACCGAGATTTTCGGAAGGCACGTCAACGTAGAGCGACTCGAGCGGCTCTAGGACAGATCCGTCCTCGGCACGCTTGAAGATGACCTCGGGACGCGAGACGAGAAGCTCGAAGCCCTCGCGGCGCATTTGTTCCACGAGAATGGCAATTTGCATTTCGCCTCGGGCCTTCACGTCAAAGTGACCGGCCACATCCGTGTCGTTGACAATGATGGATACGTTGCCACGGGTCTCTTTGATGAGACGGTCGCGGATCTGGCGGGCGGTGAGAAGCTTGCCCTCGCGGCCTGCGAGCGGTGAGTCATTCACGCAAATCTTCATCGAAATCGTAGGCGGATCGATTTCCACGAAAGGCAGAGCCTCGCGCTCTTCGGTATCCGTGAGTGTCTCACCGATGAAGACGTCCTCAAATCCGCTGATGCCGACAATGTCGCCAGCCGAAGATTCTTCGACTTGGACTTTTTCAAGCCCCTCGTGCGAGAAGATGGCAGTGACTTTGCCTTTTTCTTTTTTGCCGCCTTGGTGAATACAGACAATCGTTTGTCCAAGCTTCACTGTGCCACTGATGATGCGACCATAGGCGATACGGCCTAGGTAGTCACTGTAATCGAGGTTCGATACCAACATGCGGAAGAAATCCACCGTCGGAGCCGGTGGCGGCGGGATATGCTTGATGATGGCCTCGTAAAGGGGCTCCATGCTGTCAGCGGCTTCACCCACCTCGTTCATCGCGTAGCCTTGCTTCGCGCTGGCGTAGATGTGAGGAAAATCGAGTTGCTCGTCCGTCGCATTGAGCTCCATGAAGAGTTCAAAAACCATGTCGAGAACCTTGTGCGGTCGGGCGTTTTCACGGTCGATCTTATTGATGACAACGATTGGCTTGAGACCATTCTCCATCGCCTTGCGAAGCACAAATTTGGTTTGCGCCTGAGGCCCATCGTGGGAATCCACTACCAAAAGAACTCCATCCACCATTTTCATGATGCGCTCGACTTCTCCGCCGAAGTCGGCGTGACCGGGAGTATCCACGATATTGACGTGGTAATCTTTCCAGCGGAATGCGGCATTCTTGGCACGGATGGTGATGCCCTTTTCTCTTTCGAGATCCATCGAGTCCATCATGCGCTCGTCGGTTTTTTGATTCACGCGGAACGTGCCGGCATGCTTGAGCAGCTGATCCACTAACGTTGTTTTGCCGTGATCGACGTGTGCGATGATGGCGATATTGCGAATTTTATCCATAAATGTGATTTCCTGCTCGTCGAGCGGGCACGGACTATGCTGGTAGAGTGGCTTTATGTCAACAAGCCGAGTGCAAAAGGTTTAAAAAAAATCGATGCCCGTGCATTTGGAGGCGAAATTTCGAGCGGGGTTTTCTGCCTACTGCAGCTCGAAGTTGATATTCACCGTGTAGCCATCGCCAGCGCCGAGGCCGCCAGGCAGTGGGTCGATACGGGACACGCGCTTGAGCGCCGCGAGGACAGATGTGTCCATGATCGGGTTTCCGCTGCTACGAACGATGTCGGCGCTGGAAATGGTCCCATCTTTCAGAATCCGGATTTTCACCGTGCAAACAAAAGATTTATTCTGCTCAAATATCGATGTCGGCTGTTCCCACTGGCTAAAAAAGCGGTCATGGATGAGTTCGTGATACCACCCAAATTGGTCGGAGTTTCCACCTCCACCCGCCTTAGCTCCAGTGCCGGAACCGCTGGCGGACGACCCCTTGCCCTTGGAGTCCGAATCTGATTTCCCTTTGGAGTCCGTTCCATTTTTGGATGAACCCGAGGCCCCCTCCGCTTTCGAGGAACCACCGGCTTTGGGAGAAGAACTAGGCGAAGCCGCCGACTTTGCCGCCGCGCTTGGAGACGCTTTTGGGGAAGCTTTTGGAGATGCGGAAGGCGAAGACTTTGGTGAAGCCGCAGGAGAGGCTTTCGGAGACGGTTTTGGTGAAGGTTTGGGAGTGGCTTTAGGAGAAGCCTTTGGCGATGGCTTTGGGGAAGGTTTGGGAGTGGGTTTAGGCGTCGGCTTCGGTGTAGGTTTAGGGGTGACCGATGGGGAGGGCTTAGGCTTCGGAGTTGGGGTGGGAGTGGATTCCACTATATCGGATTTTTCCGGCTTCGGCTCGGGAGTGGGCTCTGGCGTCGCATCCGGTGTTGGCTCGGGCGTGGGTTCTGGTGTTGGCTCGGGAGTGGGTTCCGGAGTGTCCTTCGGTTCGGGGGTGGGGGCCGATTCCTCTTCTTCGGCCACCTCGGGCGCGCTACTCGCGGCTGCGGCGAACGAACCCGGATTCACCCAAGTGATGTCGCCCTGTGGCTTTTGGATTTCACGTTTGGCGAAATAGATAATCCCCGCGATGAGCACAATATGCAGCCCCGCGATGAGTATCAGATTCCGCCGGAATTGCGGATTTTCCATATCAGCGGGCGCCTTCGTCTTTCTTAGGGTCGTCCTTGAGTGTCATCACTCCGACTTTCGTTATTCCCACTCGCTGGAGGATATCCATCACGGCGATGAATTTTTGGATGGGTAGTTCAAAGTGCGGGCGAACCACAACGGCCGTGTCAGCCTTCTCCTGGCGGGAAGCAGCGAGTCGGGACTCAAGATCTTCGGGCGTGACAACGTCGTTATTGATTTTGAGGACATTGTTTTTATCAATGGAGATATTGAATGTTTCAGCAGGGTTCGTAGCTCCGGCGGCTGTGGAGCTTTTGGGAACAACTAGATCCATGCTGTTTTCGATCAGAGGCGTTGTGATCATGAAAATAATCAACAACACAAAGACCAGATCGAGCATGGGCGTGATATTCAGCTCGGTAAGAGTGTGCAGGCTGTGTTTCGATGAATGGCGGCGCATGGGAGCGAATTAAATCTGAGGGCGACGGGACTCGCGGGTGCCAAACTCCACATAACGATGCTCGATCTCGGAGGAGAATTCGGCGGCAAAATTATCAGCTTGCACGAGCAAGGATCGCAACGTGGTGACGAGAAAGTTGTATCCGAACATCGCTGGGATTGCCACGAGGAGGCTGATGATCGTGGTGATGAGGGATCCGGAAATACCTGGCGCCATCGCAGCCAGATTCGCGTTACCGGCAACGGCAATGCCGGCAAAGGCATCCATCACACCCCAGACCGTTCCTAGCAGACCGAGGAATGGGGCACCGCTGACGGCCGTGGAGAGAACGATCATTTGGGATTCCAACCGAAGTGCGGACTCACCCACGGCGCGTTCCATCGCGGCTTGAACCGCGCGCAACTGCGAAGGGGTGATCTTTTCGGCGGTTTTCAGTCGGGATGAAAATGTCTCATCCACCTCGATGGATCCCAGCATTTGAAAACTCAACTCGGTCGCCCCCGCCTCGTAGATGTCGTAAATATTCGACCCCTCGAAATAAATGTTTTTTTCGTAGATGCGGAGGGGTTGGCGATCCTCGTGAAAAATATCGTAGAAGCGTTCGTTCTGCCGTTTGCAAAAGCTCAGGTAGCGGAACTTCGTCACCATCACCGACCAACTGAAAATCGAAGCCAGAAAAAGCACCGTGAGGATGGCCTTCCCCTCAAACGTGCTTTCCATGAAAGCGTAAACAATTCCTGCGGCTATCATTTGTTACAACGGCGACCGGCAAAGGCCCAGCTTGGTTCATTCTTCAACTGTATCATGGCCGATTAAATGACACCGCCCAGTCTGGAAAAGCAAAACGAATCTTTTGCCATATGCGCAAATCGGGTTTTAAATGCTGTCCATGCCGATTTATCGACTCTTCGCCGCATTCATCTTCATGGCCACCTGCCATCCTGCCTTCGCCCAAATCCCACCCCCGCGCGAAAACCCCTACGATCTGATCGGAAAAATCTTCCAACCGTTCTGGGGCGTCCTTCTCGCCGAGTCCAATGGCGCAAATCGTGCCGCCACTTTGTCCCTCGAGATGTCGGAAGTCAGCGGGCGACTGCCCGAGAGCATGAAGGGGGCGACGCTCATGGCCAACGTGCAGTTCCCGGATAAGGTCAAGCTGCAGGCACCGGTTCTCGGCGAGACCTTCACCGTCTGCCGGAACGGCAACGAAGTCTGGGCGACGCCGGGCAGTAAGGTCAAATTCCTGATCTCTCAATTCCAAGTGGTTCCCAAAAAAATGGCCCCGCTCAACACCCCATTCTTCCTTCCGATCACCCCGCAACAGGCGATTTTTCTTCCTGCTCTCTTTGCCATATCCCGACCGGATGTCGCCGAAGTGCAATCCTTGAATGGCGAGGATTGCCGAGTGCTGACAACCGGCCTCATGCCGGAACTCGCCCGTTCCACCCAGGCCGAAGATTTCCAGGCCCGAATTTGGGTGGCGGCGGGATATCATCCCCGCCGGGTGGAGGTGAAACGCAAAGATTTCTCGGCCACCGTCGATATTCGTAACCTCACCTTTGCGCCTTCACTTTCCTCATCGACATGGCACCCCTCGGAAACGGATACCGACGTCTATCGGACAACGCCAGAGATGCTGGAGGGCCTTATTTACATCGTGATGAACTCTCTCAAAACGAACGCCACTGACACGCCTTGGACTGCTGCCAAATAGACGGCGCCAGCCTCTTTTGATCAGCGTCCGAATTTGTAAAGTGCAACGAGCGCCGCGCCGATTCCTTGCGACAGCTCGCCCATACTGGCAGGGAGGATTTGGATTGTTCTTTTCTGTGCCGGAAAAAGCCAAGGCTCAGCGGCGGCCTTGATACCGCCCAGATAGCGTTCGCGGAACTCCTCCGTCGTTGCATGAGGATCGATGAGCCCTCCGCCGATCACCACAAATTCCGCGTCCAAGGCCATCGTGAGATTCGCGACATGAATGCCAAGTGCCTTGGCCTGAAAGTCGAAAATCTCCAACGCCAGCGGATCCCCTTTCTGAGCTAGGGTGCGTAGGGAAAAGGCTTTTTCCTTCATCGAGTGGGCGCTTGAATGGAACTCATGCTCAGGGTATTTGGGCAAAAGATGCTCCAAGTATTGGACCAACCCCGAAATGCTCGTATACGCCTCGAAGCATCCCCATGTTCTTCCACATCCGCAGGCAAACTCAGGCAACCCGATCAAATGCAACGGGGCCGGCATGTGACCGGCCTCCATGCCTGCAAATGTATCTCCATCGAGCGGGAGGCCCTCTGGGTTAATATAAGCGGCACCCAGTCCGGATCCCGGTGCCAGCATCAGCACACCCGCTTTTTTGGTTCCACGCACTTTGGCTGCCTCTGCCACGCCGCCATAGTTGCCATCGTTTCCAGTCACAAGAGGGACGGCGCGGCCGGCTTTTTGTTTGAGGGCGGCTGCGTAGTCGGAAAAGAAATCCCAACCAGCGAAACTCGCTGGGAGATTCGCCGTGCGATCGAGGACGCCATAAGCTTGATAGGGGCCCGGCAGAGCTAGGCCGACCGCCTTGACCTGAGCCCATGAAAGCTGGTTTTCCGCAAGAAATTTTTCGACCCCGGCTATCCACCCTTCCACGACGATTTTTGTGCCGAGTTGGGAGTTGGTACTGCTCTGAGCGAGATGCAGTGTGACTGGGGTGCCATCGTCGTAAACGCCACAGGTTTTAGACGTCGTGGCGCCGCTATCCGTACCGATAAAGATATCTCTCATGTGTCTGGAATGTTTCGAAGAAGCAATAGCCCATCCACGCCCTCAGCGGAACTTCAAACTTCAAGGCGTCACTCTCTCTTGGAAACCTTGCGCGGCTGACTGAGCGGCACCTGCCGGTCGCCCATCGCCGTATTTTTGGGTAGGGACCTGCGAGTAATAAAAATGCGCGTATTGACTTCCGTATCGTCGAAAAGCTCGACGATGTCGCGGGAACGCATGCGAATGCAGCCATAGCTGACCGGCTTGCCAATATTGCGTTCTTCGGGAGTGCCGTGAATGTAGATGTATCGCTTGAAGGCATTTTTATTCGAGGCCTCCAAGCCTTCCAACCAAAGAATACGGGTCACGATCGGATCGCGACCGGGGGCATCCACCTTCAATACCTCACCGGTTGGATTTCGCCCCTTGAAAACCGTTCCCTCTTTCACATTTTGACCAATCTTCTTCTTAACACGCAACAACCCGAGCGGCGTGGCATACGAGCCAGGACGGTCTCCCAATCCAAACTTGGACGTCGAAATAGGGAAGGTGCGAATCGGCACCCCATCTCGGTAAATAGCCATTTTTTGATCTGCTGCACTGATTAGGATCTTCTGCTGCGGCACAACCTCACAACCCGAGAAAAACAACGCCAAGAGTCCAAGCGCAAAAATCACAGCCGCGTTCCCGCAGGCAACCATGCGGGCCGGTTTGGCGAGCGCTTGGTCGACCGCGACGGAATTTCGAAGCGGATGGAATTTCGCGCGTTGAGATTGGAAAAATATGGACGGCATTGAGAGAAGACGTGCTACAATACACGATGTTGAGGCTTTTCAAGAAATTGATAATCCTTGGCAAAATTATCCACCGCATTCGGGTACCAATGAACACCACCCTCCAATTAGAGACCATTCTACGGCTTGAGAAAAACGCCCACCTTCTGGAGAATTTTGTGCGTGCCGGAATTACTGATGCCAACCTTGGAAAGTTGACCGATCCGGACTTGCTTCAAATCGGCGTCCCAAAGATTGGTGACCGTCGCCGCTTGTTGGCAGCGTTGGCGGAGGGGGCGCACGCTTGCGAAGCGATCGAGCCACCGCCCCACATGCCCACCGCCACGGCTGAGTGCCCCCACTTCAGCAGGATCGGGCTTCCTTTCGTTCCCATACCCGGATTTAAAACACTCGCCTGTATCTGGCCTCTCCGTGTTTGTGATTACAGACTCTATTGCGAAGATCGAGGCATCCCCTTTCCCGACCAACAAAACCCGACCGGAGACACCCATCCGGTGGTGAATGTCTCCTGGCGCGACGGGATCGAATTTTGCCTTTGGCTTACACTCGAAGAACGGGCCGCCGGATTGATGGCGGAAGATCAGTTTTTCCGCTTGCTCACTGACCTCGAATGGAGTGCCGCCCTCGGCCTTCCAAACGAACCGGAATCCAACCCCGCCGCGCGCAGTAAAAAAATACCCGGCTATCCATGGGGCCAGTCCTATCCTCCTCCAGCAGGATTCGGCAACTTCGACCAGTCTCTGAACGTGGACTCGCACGCATTCACCTCTCCAGTGGATGCCTTCCCTCCGAACGACCTCGGAATTTACGACCTCAGCGGGAACGTGTGGGAGTGGTGCATGGACAATTACAATACCTCACTCAAATACCACACCATGCGCGGTGGATCGTGGGACATCGTCGGTAATGCTCTCATGTCTTCGGCGCGAAACGCGAATAGCCCCGACGGAACAGGTGCCAGCATGGGGCTCCGCATCGCTTTGAGCAGCCAGAATTTCACCTCCTAGGAAAAGCCGTCTTGCTGGCGTATAAATCCTCCTAACTTTACCAAAAAATGACACCTCTTATTCTTGTCGTTGGTTTTCTCGGATCGGGCAAAACCACTTTTCTTAAAAACCTTATGCCCGCCCTCGCTCTCGCGGAGCTTCGGCCGACACTCCTGATCAATGACTACCAGAATGCCCGCGTGGATGCGGCACAGTTCCAAGATCTCGCCGAAGAAGTGAAAGCCCTGAGTGGCGACTGCGTCTGCTGCGGCTCACGAGATGAGCTTTTCAGTTTCCTGCGCGAGTTCCATCACGCTCCGGGCCGAGTGATGATTGTGGAAACCAATGGCACAACCGATTCAGCCCACCTAATCGAGTTCTTGGCTTTGGATCCGGGCTTAAAAAAGTTCAGCCTCCCGATCCAACTGTCGATCATTGACGGCAAAAGATGGCAAAAACGGTTTTGGCACAATGCCCTCGAGCGCGAACAGGCCAAGACGGCTTCGCACGTTTATATCTCGCGAAAGGATTCGATCGGCACCGATCGGGTTAAGTCCGTCGAGAACTCGCTTGCTGAATACGGAGTTCGGGGAGTCCACACCGATCCGGTTGCTTTTGCCATGGAATTATCCACCGTCGCCGCCAGCATGGGTGCCGAGCGCGACGGATTCACCGCCCCTCTCGTGCACGAGCACCATCACCACGAGGAGGCTAACCATCACTTTTCCTCCTGCGAGATTCCACTCCCTCCGCTCGTCGATCGCCAGCGATTCTGCGAATGGATCAACCGACTGCCAGAGGAAGTCATCCGAGCCAAGGGACTAATCGTTTTTAAAGATGATCCGCAGCAGTTTGTTGTTTTTCAAAAGGTCGACGCCAGCGATGAGGTTCAGTTTTTTCCTGTTGGAAAATCTCCGCGCATACAAACCCCATTGATCCTACTCATCGGGCCGCAATTGCCTCAAGCAGCGCTTAATCAAAGCATCGGCGAACTCAGCGCCGACGATTCAGTTTAATCCCGGATTCTCGGGTTCCTCCGAGAGCAAATGCAAGATGGCGCTGGTGGCATGCATGACCTTCTGCCAAGCAAAGGCCGGATCTTTCATCTCAATCCATTCTCGCGTCGGTGGAATGACAATCCACGTGTTTTCAGCCACCTCGCTCTCGAGTTGACCTGGCGTCCACCCCGAGTAGCCCGCAAAGACACGCAATCCGCG
>JBILZC010000042.1:0-20766 GCA_044377415.1 Terrimicrobiaceae bacterium
AGGAATGGGAATCCGGAAAAACCTACCTTCCCCAGATCGAAACCCACTAACTAAAAACAACCAAACTAAACCAGCATCCTTCATTCAGCCTAACCGAATTTACAGAAAAAATGTTGCGTCGCCGCGAGTCGTGCGATAGCTCGCGCGTCGAAATCCTCCGCTGTGAATGTCTTTTCCAGCTCGTTGTATTGATCGAAAGGGATTTTTTCCAAGCTTTGGATCCACTCACCTTTACCCAGTTGGGAGTAGAGTCCCCAATGGATGAACATCCCGTAGGCGAGGGATTCGAAGCGAGCGATGCGGGGAAGTGGAGTCGGGATCGGCATGGTTTTACGTGGAGTCCGAATCGAGGAGTTGATTCTCAGGGAAACGGAGTACTCGCAAGGCTTAGCTTTTTGAAAGAAAAAGAAGAAGTCGCAATTTGGCTGGATAGCAATGCCAACGGCCTACCAATCGTGTAATCAAAATACGACCGACACGGAATTTTATGCAGAAAATAACAGTTTTAAAAAGTCATCCATAGTGCAAATTAAAAAAAACTTCCTAATAATTGTAACTTCGAATCATGAAACAAAAATTTATTCTCCCCCTATTTGCAGCTGTCTTTGTTGTTCATTTCACTGGATGTGCTGCATGGAACAAATACGACCTTCGCCAAACCAAAGTGAAAGCGCCTTCCGGTTCATCATCCATCTGCGTGGCTTGTGTTGATGAGAGGGGCTCGTTACGCCAAGGGGAAATTACTCCTGAGTTGATCGGAGTTACTCGAAGTGGAGTAGGTGTGCCGTATCGTGTTAAAACCGCAACCAAGGATCCAGTCGCCGCAGAGATAGCAGGCGTTGTAACTCGGGCCTTCGGATCTAATCGCAAGCTCGCCCCACCCATTGTATGCGACGATTCAGCATCCGCGATTGCTGCTCTTCGCGGTACTAGAGTTGATCGCCAAATCTTGATCCGCATCCAACAATACAATAGCGACACACTCATCAATACTGAGCTTGAATACGCGTTTCTTGTCGAGGTTCGCGACTCGAACGGCAAATTACTCGCCACTTCTAGGCAAAGTGAGGTTGCCGCACTTGGCGGGAACTTTTTTCTACCAGCAATGCATGCCAGAAAAAGCGTTCTTTTGAAAACCGGAGACAGCCTTTCAAAGCTCCTCTCAGACCCTCAAATACAGGCAGTTCTGAAATGAGCCTCTTTACGTTGTGCCAGTTAACCCGCAAAAAGGGAATGCTTGCCCCCCCCGCTCACACGCATTGCCGGGAGCCTCTGGTAGAACTTTAAACCTTGGTCCTATTGAAGTTTTTAATGGATGTGATTTATCACTTCGGATTGTTCCCTTTTTAACGATATAAAGGGTATCATCAGTCCGCCGAGTAGTGCCACAAAAGCTTGCAATCCAAATCCTCCCAAAGACGCAAGGACTGCAGCTCCATAATCAACGCCGTATAAACTTCCGAGCAAGCTCTCAAAGAGGGTCTCCCTTAAGCCAACTCCATAAAGAGTTACAGGAAGTAGTATTATTGTATCAACAACAGGCATAATTGTTAATATATCGCATAGGCTCACCTTTATATTGAAAGCCTGTGATGTACAGAAGTAGGTAGTGAAGTGCATTGCCAGAGCTAGCGCGGAGGACGTCACTCCTAGCAAAACAAGCCTCGGGCGCTTTGCCAGTTCTGAGAAAATTTCCCCCATCCGATCAGGTCTCTCGCTTAGGCGTTTAAATGGAAGAGATAGGTTTTTAATAGGCTTTAAAGTTGTGATCCACCAAAGAAATAGCAAAACAACTACAGAGCAAAGCATTATGGTAGCTAAACTTGTGAAAAACTTGGTGTGGGGATCGCTGTGAAATAATTTCCAATTAGGAAGCACTGTTGCAGTAAATGTAGCAACTAAGGCAACGAGTCCACATAAGCGATCAGCTAAAACGCTTAGCGAGGCTTTAAGTTTCTGATCCGGATACTTCTGAATTATATATAAAATTCGAAACACATCTCCACCCCCAGCTCCAGGGAGCCCTAGCGAAAAAAAAAGCCCAGCCCCGCAAAAGGCAAACACCTGAGGAAGTCTCATTGGAATCCCAAAAAGCCGAAGCATAAGCCACCAGCGCACAGCACAGATCGATTCCGTGAGAAGAGCGGATGACAGACCAACTAGCATCCAAGATATATCTGCGGTAAGCAAAATATTTTCAGCGTTACTGCGTAGGGTAGGATTTTCAAACAATCGCCAGATGAGAATGACGGATAAGATGCCCTGAAGCCCAGCTAGCCAATATTTACGCATAAAAGAGTGATCTGAGTGGTAGCTCATTGACTTTGAAAGGTCGAGGAGCATATCGTAAAAAAATGAACCACGCGTGCCATTCGGAGGATCGTGAGACTTGGGATGTCGCGATTGTCGGCGGCGCTTTAAGTGGTGCTTCGACAGCTCTTATTCTGAAGCGCAAAGACCCTTCGCTTCGAGTAGTGCTTATAGAAAAAAACACATCTTTTAAGAGGCGGGTAGGGGAGGCAACTGTTGAAGTGAGTGGATATTTTTTATGTCGTACTCTTGGGCTTACCCGTTTTCTCACTCAAACCCAGTTATGCAAAAACGGTCTCCGATTTTGGTTCTCCAATAAAGAGAGCGAGAATCTCGGGGACTGCTCTGAAATTGGGGGGAGATATCTCTCAACGGTCCCGTCTTTTCTGCTCGACCGTTCTGTTCTGGATGAGGAAGTGCTATCGCGTGCTAGGGAAATGGGGGTTTCTATTATCCGACCTGCTTTAGTGAAGAGTGTGGATCTCTGCGAAGGAGGAGAACAGACTCTTCATCTTCAAACTGAAAATAGCGAAAAAACTATAAAAGCGCGTTGGGTTATTGATGCTTCCGGCGTGAGGTGTCTCTTGGCTCGAAAAAATAATTGGTATAAGCCAAATCATAGCCATCCCACACTGGCTGCTTGGACACGGTGGAAAGGAGTCAAGGACTGGGATGACGCGAACCTAGCTGAGAAATACCCCAGTCTTTCCAAAAATTATGTAGGGATTCGAGGCACGGCGACGAATCATATAATCGGAGATGGATGGTGGGCTTGGTGGATTGCACTTAAAGGCGGAGACACAAGTATCGGGGTAGTAATTGATCAGCGCAGAGCGAAGTGGCCGGCCGAAGAAGAGCCACTTGGCGAAAAAATACGCGAATTTCTTTCATCGCATCCTGTGGCTCGTGAAATGATGGATGGCGCGGAATATATTGAGGGCGATATTAATTTCCGCCGCAATCTGCCCTACAGTTCATCAGTCCAATCAGGAGATGGATTCGCTCTAACCGGTGATGCATTGGCGTTTATTGACCCATTTTATAGTCCAGGCATGGATTGGATTGCATTTTCAACAATGGCCGCTGTTAATCTCGTTATGGCTTGGAGAAATGGGGAGAATATCCAAGTTTTATCTGATAAACTCAACAAGCAGTTTGCGATGAGTTACCAACGCATGTTCGAGGCCCTTTATTTGAATAAATATGATTACCTGGGCGATTATGAGATCATGCGACTGGGTTTTAGGTTGGATATTGCATTTTATTATTCATTCATAGCCTATTTCTTATTTAAAGATGGTGAGGAGGGGTTTAAGGAAATCCCATTTACATCACCCCAAGCTGCCCCGATTTTCGCCCTTATGCGACTATACAATAGTAGGTTTGCTGCAATTGCTCGTAAACGCAGAGAGGAAGGTAGATTTGGACGATTGAACTCAGGTCAGAGAGATCTTTTCCCAGGTTTTAATTTTAATCGTTCGTTTCTCCTAAAAATTATTACAAAAAGTCTTTTTGCTTGGGCTCTTTTGGAAATAAAAGAAGGTTGGAAATCGTGGCCCGTGTTCAATCTCAACACGGCAAATGATCAAGCGATCGAAGAAGGAGAGCCTTCTCAAGCCTAGTTTGAAACTTACCGCACAAGATGGATAACTCCACTTTGCTGCGTAATACCCCAATGAGGAATGACAAGGCTGGTGAGTTGCAATTCTTGGATCAGTTGGATGCCGCGAATAGTTTCCCATGCAGCACTTGCCGTGAAAGCTTCACAATTCAGTTTCTTATCAAAAAGCCATTCTCTACCAGTTGCAGCAAAGCTTTCTGCATTAGAGTTCCAACCATTTGAAGTAGATAGTATTGGAGTTGAGTGAGGGGTGTTTGATAAACAAGCGACAGCGGTTTCAATAGCCTCAGATCTATTCGCAAAACAATATCCATCTTTGGCGCTTGCAAGTTTCACGCTGGATCCATTTCCTTTGGAGGATAGCAAAACAGCTCCAGCCCCTTCCGCGATGGGAAGGCCTTTTTTAAGTAAACGGCTAGCATGAAGCGCATCCAAAACATGGGGATCAAACTCTTCTGCACCTAAAACGATCACATGGTCAGCAGAACCATTTTTCATCCAGCATTCCGCCGTCCGAAGAGCTGTGACCCAAGCCGATTTGTCTCCGATTTGGGAGTAAACGGGGCCCTTGATTCCAAGGGTAGCTACAACGTGGCTAATGGGTGTATTAAACACGGTTTCAGGAAAAAGAATTGGGCTTCCATAGCGACGGCCCTCAGTTGTGATTTGTCGGTAAAACTTGACCGAATAATCGACGCAACCAAGAAAGAATGCGACCACTACACCTATGCGGGTGCGATCCAAATCAGGGAAGGGAGCGAGGGCTTGGTTAGCTGCCTCGATCAAGTAATAGGAAATGGGGCTGGCTCGTCGCAGACGAGGTTCCTTCGACCATTTTAGAATTTCAGGAGCATTCTTATCTACAAGCGCGACTGGGTGTGTTGCGCTGGAGCCCACTAGGCTAATCTCTGGGCATTTTTCTGGTGATCCAATTTTACCCACTCCAACCGGAGAAACAGATCCTGTTGATAGAATCTCTATAATCATGAGCGTGAGAGGGCTAGGGCTGCAGTTGATCCGCCAAAACCAAGATTCACGCTTAGTACGGCATCCAAATCCGCTGTTTCCCCCATTTTAACAAGCATATTTTCCACATCGGGCTCTGGGTCAATAAGGTTGATTTGTGGTGGGAGTTTGCCTGTTTGAAGTGCTAGCAAGCTTAGCACGGCCTCAATGGAACCAGCTGCACCCAGCGTATGCCCAAGGGCTGCTTTAGTTGAACTGAGTCGTGCCGGTGTATTTCCAAAAATCCTCCGATAAGCTTTGGCTTCCGCAGAGTCATTGAATGGGGTAGCGGTGCCATGGGCGTTTATGTATCCGATTTGCGATACATCCAATTCGGCATTTTTTAATGCGTCTCGCACGGCTGTTTCGACAAAAATCCCATCCTGATTTGGAAGCGTGAGGTGACCCGTATCGGTTGTGTGGCCATAGCCAGCTACAAATCCATGAATCTTGACTCCGCGTGTTCGGGCGAGGGACTCTTTTTCTAGAACTAAAAACCCCGCACCTTCCCCCAACATAAGTCCATTACGGCCTCGATCAAAAGGGCGACACGCTTCTGGGGCTAATGTGAGAAGGGCATCGAAACCGCAGAATACCAATTCACAAAGGGCATCGTACCCGCCCGTGAGAACAATGTCCGCCATGCCACAACGAATAAGATCTGCGGCGTGCCCTATTGCGTTGGATCCGCTGGCGCAGGCATTAGCTATAAGTGTCGTTGACCCTGTGAAGCCAAAATGTCGATGCAGCTCCCCAACTTGTTGTTGGGCTTGATAGTGAGCTAAAAGACTACCACGCCCTCGTGGTTGGTTATTCCAAACAGACCTCAAAAAGCCTTCCCCCATTTCCATTCCGCATGCTGTGGTGCCTATGGAAGTGTCTAGGCGGATGAGTTCGCACATCCCATTTGATTTCAATAAGGCGGCTTTTCCAAGAGCTTCGCTGGCTGCAGGGATGAGGAGACGAGTAGCTCTACTGAGTCTGGAAATTTGCTTTTGGGTATGTCCTGTTAAAAGAGGCAATCGGGCTTGCGCGCCCTCTCTGACGCGACAGCCATCAATAGAAATTTCTGTTATTGGGGCACGGGCGGTTTTCCCCTCTATCAATGCATCCCACGTGGAAGAGGCGTCCTCTCCTAGTGCAGTGACGCAACCATACCCAGTGATAGCTACACGTGAAGTCGGATTACTCATAGGTTGCTAGAAGTCCGTAGTTCAAAATATTCTTTATTTGCAAAAATGCATCGCGGGTGCATTTCGTTTTTCTAAAAAGTATCGACAGGCATGCGGTAAGAGAAAGAGGGAAATCATGGCGTCAATGAGAAGTCCAATAGCACAAGTTTGACCAAGGGTTGCCAAGCCTAGGTTGCTGGCCCAACCGAGTGTTGCAAACCCAGCAATGCTAGATGAGCTGCAGAGAAAAATAACGGCGGCGCATTGTTTCTGAGCCTGTCCAGCATTGCCGCACCGCTTAAAGGCCAGAAGGAGCAAAATGCTGTAGTCAGTTCCAGTTCCAAGGAGCAGAAGAACAGCCGCAAGATTGAAGAATCCCCATTTCATGTCGAACAAGGACATCGCCCCAGCTAGGCAGACTAAAACCAGCGCGGTCGTGACAGCAAAAACGAGAACAGATCTTATGCTTCGCAGGGCTATCAAAAGAATAAGAAGGATTCCTGCAATTAAAGCCGCGGAAACATTTAAAATTTCTTTTGGGAGAGTTTGCTTTAACTCCTCGCCCAGTACGGTCCAGCTTACCAGATGTACGCCTGGGGCTTGGATTGAGTCGACTAAGGTGCTTTCGTATCCTGCAACCGGCTCCACAACGCCAAAGGCCAGATAATTTGGTGCTTCATGACGGGCCATTCTTCTTAGAATCCATGCGCTAGCAGGGTCACTAGGCCATATAGGTAGAGAAGAGTTTTTCCATTCTGCAACTTGATCCAAAACAGATGAGGTGAGTGCAAATGCGTCTTCTGTAAACCCATTATCGGTAATAGCTTTTTTTAAGCGGTTTTTTTGGAGTGTTAGAGGTAGCAGTTCTTCAAGATTTGATGACTGCGTGGCAGAAGTTGGCCACAATGTTAGCGGAGAAAGAATACGCGTGACGTATCCATTGGATTTCGCTGTCTCCAAGGCATCTTCTGCACTTTTAAGCCTCATCCAAATTTCATCCTCGTTTTTTCCAGAAACGATCAGGCTAAGACAAGCGCGACTATCTTGCAGACGAGTGTAGAGTTGGCTTAGAGCTTGGTGCGATTCGCTGTTGCGGGGGCGAAATGTCGATGATGAAAAATCAGAACTGGGAAGCCCCTTGACTAGTAAGGCGCCAATAAAAACTCCAACCAAACTCAGAGTGACCCAAAAGCCGATTTTGGAAAATGAATCTGACGATATGATGGGGTCGAGTCTGGAGGAGTACGAGGTGCAGGAAGTCTTACGGATTTTTTTCACCAGAGGTGCAAAAATTCCCAGCATAATAACGGCTCCTATACAGACTCCGATGCCCACCATGTTACCGAGTTGTGAAAGGCCTGGTAGACTGCTAAAATTTAAAGCGAAAAATGCTGCCGCGGTAGTCCCTGCCGTCCAAATGATACTTTGAATGCAGTCCCACTGAAGAGATCGAGTTGAACCTGTATGTGTGAGAGATCGTTGGTAAACGAAATATCCGTAGTCGACGCTCAATCCAATCATAACGGAAGCGAAGCCAACGCCAGCAACGGTGAGTTCGTTAAGAACAAGTCCGGCCGTACCCAGTGTGAATACGAAAATGAGTTGGAGCATCAGCAAGAGCCCGAGAAGCGGCAAAAAGCGACCATAGCAGATCCAGAAAATAAGGCTGATTAGCCCCAGCGTAACCGGCGCGGAGGTCTTCATGTCATTCTCCATCCCTGTCGAAATCTCAGCAACAAAGGCGGGTTCGCCGGTGAACCCTAGCCTAACGTCTGTCTTTGCTGTGGCCTCTGCGCAAATCGCTTTAATTTTATTAATCCAGAGTGCTGTTTGCTTGTAGTTTTCGAATGCACCAACAGCCTGAACATAAATGACACGAAATGTGCCGTCCTGAGATGAAAACTCTGAACTTCCTGCCAATCCCGAAAAAGATTTTTCAACAAAAGACGAAAAAATACGGAAGGGGTCATAGGATAGCATTGCAACTTCCAAAGGTGATACAGAAGAGTTCAGGGTCTCCAGTGTCTCTTGCAGCGTTTTTTCTGATTGCTCGGGAGTAAGATTCATCATCACTGCTCGCAATTTTTCGACCGGTTGATTGAGTAAAGAAAAACTCAGAAACTCGGATAGGCTCGCAGGGTTGCTTTCCCAAGGGGCTTCTGAGACTGCATCCTTGAGAAGTTCTGGGTGACACTTTAAAGCCTTTGAAATCGCAAGGACGGCCGCGTTTGCTTCGTTCGAATCCGATGCATCAACGGTAACGATGAGCTCTTCGGGAAGGGCAAAATGTTTTAAAAAAAGAGAAAGTCCTTCTACCTGCTTAAGTTTGGTCGGAAGTAGGCGAAGAATGTCCACATCCACGCTAATGCGTGACAATCCTGTGCCCAAATAAGCTACAGAAAGGATGACGAGAAATAAAATCCCAAGAAATTTACCGGCTTTCTTCATCAATCCTGTATCCCGACAAGTCATACTCGAAAATGGCAGGGTCTAAATCGCCATTCATTTGCACATTTTGAAATTCAGTACGCATTGAAGATCCCTCTTTTGTAACGAGTTCAAAAGCGATCCAGTGACCCGAGCTCAGATCAAAGTCGAGTAAAAGCGAGGAAAGGCTTTTGGCAGCTTCTGGATTTTTTGGTAGCACTTCCAGACGATAGTTTAGTCCTAGATTCTTGAGGGAGACGATTTGCATTTCCTTTTGAAAATTCTCCACCGTGAAGGAGGAAGCCATTTCCATCATGCGCAGAAATTGTGGCGCATTTTTAGCAAAAGCAGAATGCGTTAGATCGATTTTTTCTGCCTTCTTTTTGGATGGTTGAATGATGGTGAGACCATGATGCGATCCTATAATGATGGATTTGGCAGGCGTCCCAAGCTCCCATCGGAATTTGTTTGGGGCCTCAAACCAAAAACGCCCTTTTATGGCAAGCGGACTCTTCAGCGTCTTCAACGCACGCGTTTGAATAAATTCGGCAGAAATTGATCGGATATTTTTTTGCGCTTTTAGAGCTTTTTCAAGCGGGGAGAGGTCAAGTGCGTTATCTGCAGCGCGCACCGATACGGCAATTCCCATCAGCAATATAACAATTCGCGAGAATCGAATTATGGCTTGGATAGGGCGTAACATTGAAGCTGATTGGCAAAAAGTCATATTATATCTGATTTGCTCAATTGGCGGCTTAGCATTAATCGACCTTTTGCAACAACCCGATCGATGACTTTGCATTCGACTTGAAATACAATAAGTGCGCCTAGCTCTTTTTCGATAGAGGCTTTTGTTTCCAATGTTTCATCTGGAAAAACGGGGCCAAGAATCCGAAACTGATCAATGCTGGCCAAAAATAATGGGGTGCTTGGTTCATTGGACCCCTGCATAACGAGCACCCCTGCCGTTTGCGCAGCGCACTCCACAAGCAATACCGCTGGCATGATTGGCTGATTTGGAAAGTGATCGCGAAAGTAGGGGGATTCCGCTTTTAAATGTTTCCAACCTATTCCGCTTGTCGGTTCCGTTTTTTCGAAGCGGTCGATAAATTGAAACCCAGGTCCATGCGGCGTTAGTCCTTTCGAGTTCATTGGTTAGAAAATGTGGGGGGTGATGAAACTTTAGGCTCTGTGGTTTCTGGAATGCGTAGTTGCGAAAAGTGATACCACTGTTCTGGGGCCTCCTTAAACAACGTGAGCAGGCTGGCAGCTATCTCGCGAGTGAAATGTTCGATTGTTTCCTGTCTTCCTGAATCCAACCACCGAGGCTCGATAGGAGGAAATGCATGGATTGCGAATTTGCCATTCGATTGCCGCACTACGCCCACTGGGATAATAGGGCATTTTGCTAGGAGGGATATGACAACAGGGGCGGTAGAAAATAGAATCTTTCCATTGGGAAGTGAAACCTCAACGCCGGCTCCGTCATAGGGACGATCAATAAGTGTTGCAATGTATGCACCTTCGTTTAGCGCACGTACAATATTCACAACGGAGAAAGTATCATTTCCTATAACGATTGTTTTTACTCCCCACTTGGCTCGAAAATCAGCGCGCCATGCTGTTAGTTCATTAGTTGGCTCTGGAAGGGTGAGGGCCGTTACAGGGAAGCCCATCTCTGCCATGACAAGGCCACCAAGTTCAAAAAAACCAAGGTGCCCAGTCACCAGCATACAGCCCTGCCCTCTTGCCTGAACGCTTTGCAGATGCTCAAAGCCGGTCTTTTCACCCACTAGGTTCATTACATTACCTGTGTGGGCGGCTGCCAACTGGCCATAGACAGAAAAGCATTCCGCTTGGTTTATAATAAGTCGACACGCTTGAGAAAAGCGCCCGTTTTTTTTATCCAACAAAGCCAGATTGGAACGAATAGCTTTAATGGTATTTGGATGAGTTATTGCATACCCCAACCCAAGAAATCTGGTAACAATAAATGACCCATTTTTTCCAAGGAGCTGCCAGCCAAAAACAATAAGTTCAAAAGCTCTCGCTGTGTAAAAGTGCCGATAAAATGTTCTTTTCCTATAGTCGCCAGACCTCATCCATAGGATTATCCAAGCGAGTGGAATTAGAAAAAAAATCCAAGCAGAGGTTCTCAATTTAAAGTTAAGGAAAGTTGTATGCGAGGAATGTCCAAAGCGACCTTTATTACCTCCATTTACCTGATAGAGGGGATTGCGGGCGCAATGGGAACGAATCGTTGAAGGCGACAGATCGCTCTGAATGCTTCTATACGTAGAGAGTCAATAAAAGTGGGTTCTGTTTGACCTCCGACAAGTCGTGCAATACTCGATGGAATCTGAAGCAGGGAGGCTGGATTCATGAAAACCTCAAAACCTGCTTTTTCGTAGAAAGGCACAATCAGTCGTGAGTATTGCCGCATCCAACCCATGACTTGCCGAGTGTACTGGAAACGCTCAAATCGACTAAGTTGGCGATTTGATTTTTCAGCTCGTATGATTAGCTCTGCTGCTCTCATGCTGGATTGAAGGGCAAGCATAACTCCTGAAGAAAAAATAGGGTCGATAAATCCTGCCGCATCACCTGCCAGCACAACCCTTCGCGTGGCAAAAGAGGAGAATTTCCAACTATAGTCACCCGTTGCGCGAAGTGACCCCAGCATTGATGCCCCCTTCATTCGGTCTTTTACTTCTGGCGTTGAATTTACTGCCTCCTGAAAAACATGATCCAACGTGCGTGTATTTGGCTTGGACAGTTGCTCTGCTGGAACAACAAGGCCTATCGAGGTTTTGTTTCCTGACAAGGGAATGAGCCAGAACCAGGCGTCTGAGATCCGCGCAATGGTGATGTGGCCCTCAGCTTTGCCGGAGTTACGAAAAACTCCTTCAAAGTGACCATAGATAGCAACGCGTCGTTTTTTCTGAGTGATATTGCGCCTCAGGCCCAATTTTTTCCCTGTGAAAGCATTCCTGCCACTTGCATCGATGATCCAGTCTGTATGGATCGATAGAGCACCCTGTGGGGTTTCGCAGTGAAGTTGCATCTTTTTAGCATCAATGTTTTCAATCGCACTGACCCTAGTTTCCTCATGGACTTCACAACCGTGAGCGCGAGCGTTATTAAGTAGCAATTCATCAAATTTTGAGCGTTCAACTTGGTAAGAGTATTCGCATGAAGATCCAAGGGTTTGTCCAAACCAGAACCGCCGCAATCTCGATTTGTCACCTGTACAAAATTCGGCTCCGTACTTTCGCAAAAAACCAGCGTCTTCCATTTGGTTCCAAACGCCAAGTTGCTTAAGTAAAATGTTTCCAAATGGAAGCAATGACTCTCCTATGCAGAAACGGGGAAACTTTTCCTTTTCAAGAATGACAGGCTTTAGCCCAGCCTTAGCAAGCTGGGTTCCTGCCGCTGCGCCAGCTGGCCCTCCGCCAATGATTGCAACATCATATTCGGAGGAGCATCTCATTCTGGGGAAATCGTGATGCGTTTGCTTATCCAGTCCCGGAGCACACCTAGGCTCTGTAGTGCATCTTTTGCTGTATTAGGATCGGCAATCACAATTCCGTATTTCTTTTCCACCGCAAGAACGATTTGCAAGGCATCTAATGAATCCAAACCAATGCCATCGTGTCCAAATAATGGTGTTTCTTCACCAATGGTAGAAGGGTCGATTTTAAGCATGCAATTTTGCATCAGAATCTCTCTTAAACTTTCTACACTGACTTGGCTCATGAATATATTATCTAGCATTTAGTCGTTACTGCATGCAAAACAAATGACCACAAGCCATCAAGAAGGGATCGCTGTTTGGTATCCTTCAGATTCAAGTCTAAGGAGCAAGTTGCGGAGTGTGTGAGCTCTATTTCCGCGTTGCTGACCGTGCAAAGAGCTTTCATGAAGGAGTATAATTTTGCCTGGGGTTAACGTTTTACAGATTCTTTGGATCACATTCTCAGGGTTATGCCTTATTCCATCATTTCCTGATGCAGACCATCCAACCATCTGAAGTTTTTTTCGCTCCACAACTCCATGCACAAACGGGTTGGCAAATCCTACAGGAACCCTGAACTGATTAGGCTGAATGCCCGTAACGGATAATATAGCTTCGTTACAAAGGGTAATTTCTTTTTGAGCGAATTTGGAAGATGCCACCCAAAAAAAAGAGGCATTGTGGCTGAATGTATGATTTTGAATTTGATGCCCGTGCTCAACTATCAATTTGGCAAGATGAGGCCACCGAAGGACATTTCTTCCGATCGCGAAGAAAGTGGCCCGTGCTTTTTGTTCTTTGAGAATATCAAGGATTGCTGGGGTCTCATCTGGATTGGGACCATCATCGATAGTTAACCATACTTCACGCTTGGATGTTTCAAAAGTTGTAATGATGTCACCGAAAAGCGGGCAGTTTCTCCAAAGCGTAGGAATCAAAAAAAGCGAACTTGCTGCTAGCGCAAACGCATGCGCTTTTTGGTTTGAGCCAGTTAATGCGTATCGAAGAGCATTGCCGCCCAATGATGCTGATAGGATACATGCCAACCCTCGGCGCTGTTTGGGGGTCAACATAACTCGGATCGAGTTAAATCCGTCTCTAATTCGGAACGAAAATATTCTTCAACTTCGCTCGATAAAATACGTGCGTTGATAGATTGGTTTGGTGTGAAAATGCGACCTGCCGATATTCGGAAGCGCAATGGACAAATGGCAGGCTTGAAATAAGAAAAATCTCTTCCGAAATAGTCAGAGTCGCATCTTATAAAGATAGTGCGTATCGGGCCACTGGTTGCCTTTGAAATGAGCGCATATATTGGATGGAAGGGGTTAAGTGGTTTCTTGATCGTGCGCGTGCCTTCTGGAAATAGCAGGATGTTGGATCCTTTTGCGATTCTATCCTTGCATGCTTTAGTAATATTCAACGGAGAGTCATTGCGGATAAAATTGCATAATTTCACAACACCTGAAGTTACGGGGTTTTGAAGAAGCTTTGCGTTCACAACACATTCTAATGAGGGCACGAACGCCATGAGGATAATTGCATCAAGAATGGAGGGATGATTGGGAGCGATAATGCAGCCTTTCCACACATCAACATCCTCAAAGCCTTCCAATTGAAGCTCAATAATCCCGCTTTTTTTAAGCAGACACAAATAACCATTGATGCCTTTCACGAGTAGCTCGCGCTCTTTTATACTGCATATCCGGAGTCCAAGCATTCGCTTGAAAGCCCATTTTATCGAAAAACAAAACCCACCACAAATGAAGTAGAGATGAGCGTAGGCCTGAACAAGGTAACTAGGGTTGGCATGCATTAGTCGATTGCCTTTTAAAAATCGGCTCAGATGGTGTAACGGTTTTTCTGTTCTAGGAGTTTACTCTGATAGTGGTGGATTCCTAGACAGTACTTTTTAGCAGTTTTTGGATGAAAGTTTGCAAGCAGCGTGAAATCCCGGCGCCGCCATCAGTGTCGTCACGACTGCCATCAAAACAAGCATCGTGAACAAGGTTTGTGTGATGAGGCCCGCCTGGAGTCCGATATTCAGCAAAATGAGCTCCATTAGGCCGCGCGCATTCATGAGAGAGGCAATGGTCAGCGAATCCGAGTGTTTGATTCCGGATAATCTAGCGGCTCCATAGCATGCAAAAAGTTTAGCAGAGATGGAAACTATGATAATAACGCCGCAGATACCCCAGAGCCAAAGGGAGTCGAGCAGGCCCATTCGGGTATTCAGTCCCGAGTAGGTGAAGAAAACGGGAAGAAGAACAGCGGTGGTGAGGGGATCGACCTTGGCAGCCAATTTATCGGCGAGCCCGTCGCGCGGCACAGAGAGTCCCAAGATGAATGCGCCGAAGACCGAATAGAGACCGACCAAATCCGTGAAAAACGCCCCCAGAACCACGAGTAGCATCACGAGACTGAAAAGCTCGGATTCGTTTTTAAATCGGTTGTGAAACTTCCGTAGGGCTGGCTTGATGACAAAAAGGCATGTCAAAACATAGACGATCGAACCACCCACGGCGTAGAGCGCCAGCATCGGGTTTCCCGAGATGCAGCCTAGGACCACAGCGAGAAGCATCCACGCAACGACATCGTCGAAACTTCCCGCTGCCAAGGCGATGGTTCCAACCAGTGTCCCAGAAAGACCATGTTCTCGAATGATCCGAGCAAGCATGGGAAAGGCGGTGATGGACAAAGCCGCTCCAATAAACAGCCAAGCAATCGAGTCGGAGACATGCGGGGCGAAGAATTCACCTTCTCTCTGAAGCCAATAAGCGACCCCTCCACCTAGGATAAACGGGGCCAGAATTCCCGCAGAAGAGACAGCGAGTGCGGTGCGGAGTTTTTCACGGAAGAGGTCCGAGCGAAATTCCAATCCGACCACAAACATATAGAGTGTAAGCCCAAGAGATGCGACTGAGTAGAGTATGGGTTTTGAGGCTGCCGGAAAAACAAAGCTCGCTGCATCCGGCCACAAAAAACCAAAGAGGGAGGGGCCGAGAAGAACGCCTGCAATCATTTCCCCAATGACAGGAGTTTGTCCGACTCGGCGCATCACAGTCCGCATAACAGCGCAGACGGAAAGAATGACAGCTAACTGCAAAAAAAAGTGAGCTGCGCCATTGGTTGCTGAATTCATAAATCGTGGCGCTTGGAATCTATGGGGCGAACGTGATCAAGCGATGGCATAGCAAGACCGGTAAGGTGTGTTTCCAAGGACGAAGCGCTCTGCGTATTTCAAAACGCCCCGACTCCACGGTTCGGCCGTTGTGAATCCCGAGGCCATGCCTGACATGTTAGTGTTCATGAATGTTTCAATGACGCCCAGTGGTAGAAATGGAAATTTGGTCTGAAACTCACTTCCACGGTCGTGGAGTTCGAAAATCCTTCCATCGTAAAAGTAATCGATGAGATCACGCCAAGCGTTCAGGCTTTCCGTCATTTTTGTGGAGTAAACTTGAAGAGCGTCTTCCAGTGCTTTCGTGGACAGTTGTTCATCGAGTAATTCTGCAGAATGGAGAGCCAACATCATGCCGGGCGAAAGCATGGGATCGACAAATCCGAAGGCATCACCAACCGAGGCCCAGTTTTCGCCGATACCCTGTGTCGAGATGAGTTGATAGTTGGCGTAGGTTGCGGCTTCCGAAATTCGCTTCGCGCCACGTGTCTCTGATGACAAAAGCGGGTCTTTTTTCATTGCGGCTTCAAGGCGTTCTTCGGGTGTTTTTCCAAGTGCGGCAGCGGCCTTTTGATCCATCACAATCCCAAAGGATATTTTGCCTTGAAGCGGAATCCTCCAAGACCAGCCGTCGACGAGTCGGTTGATTCGCACCTGACCACTCGGTCTTTCGGGATCGAATCCCTCGTAATGCGCGAAATGGGATACATCGCGACGAGGTCCCACGTCCGCCTTGATATTCAGAAGGCGTGCGGCAAGGCGCCTCCTGCCGGATGCGTCAATGATCAAGTCGGGTTGATGACCATTCCATATACCAGCCGATGCGAGTGTTTCTTGGCTCAGGTGCAGCTTGTCCCCTTCGGCGATGAGGTTGGCGCGGTGCGGGATAATGAGGGCGCCTGCTTGTGCGGCGCTAGCCTCAAGGATCCGATCAAAAGCCGGTCGCGGAACATTGTAGGCATAGTTTGGAAATTTGCGCGGAAGTGACGAAAAGCTGAATGCAAACTCTTTCCCCGGGCCTGGAAAAAAAGTCACGCCTGGTTTGCGAACACCGATGGCTGCGACTTGATCCTCGATGCGCATTCTTCGGAACAACGGAATAACGCCGGGCACGAGCGACTCGCCTGCGATGTGTTCCGGCCGGCCTCCCTCGTCGAATACAGCAACCTCGTGACCGCGTTGCGCCAACAGCCTTGCACTCACGCTTCCAGATGGTCCACCGCCTATGACAGCGATTTTCATCGACGCAGGATCTTTCCACTTGGTGTCTTGGGTATGTAGTCCACAAAGACAATTTCAGCGGGAATTTTGTAGCGCGCCAAGTTTCTCCTGCAGTGGCCGAGGAGTTCGGCAGAGGTCACGTTTGATGCCACGACTTCCGCCATCGAGATCGAGCCGAAATGCGCGTGCTGGCGACACGACACCCTTGCTTCTGTTACGCTCGGGTGGGCGCAAAGAAGATTTTCAACTTCCTCAGGAAAAAATTTCATCCCGCCTATGTTGATGACGGCCTTGGAGCGGCCGCGAAGGTAGTAGTAGCCATCCTCATCGACCGAAGCGAGGTCGCCGCTTGAAAACCACTCCGCGTCGTGGAGTGCGGCGGTTCTGTTTTTCCACGGTTCGATGTAGGCATCAAAAAGGCCTGGTCCTTTGATAAGGAGATGACCTATCGCTCCTGATTCAGCGGGTTGTCCATCGTTGTCAATCAAACGAACTTCGAAAGACGGCTGAGGACGTCCGATGGATTCGTGGCGCTTTACCGGATCGATGTGGTTGAGAAATGGAAGGCCGACTTCAATGATTCCCAAAGCCTGAGCCGGGTAGATGCCGCACGCATCCGCAAATCGACGGGCCACGTCTTCGCGTAGCGCCGCTGTTGTCGAAACCGCCAACCGAAGGGAAGGCCAGTGGATCTTTTCATTCCCCGCCGTTAGCAGGATATAGTGGAATGGCGAGGCATAAAGCACGGTGACCTCATGGGTGTTCGCTGCGGTCAGCAAATCTTCAGCAAGATGCGTTTCAGGAATAACAATTGCAGCGCCATTCCATAGGTAAAGAAGGATGGAAACAGCAAAATGATGGGACATTCCTAGCACCCAAAGCACACGATCGTTCGGTCCGATCTGCAGGCCGGAATTCGCAGCCGCGATCCTTGCGCAGATGGTCTCATTGGAGAGTAGAACCCCCTTAGAATCGCCCGTTGTTCCAGAGCTAAAGCGGATGAGGGCGGGATTTATTTCTTCGAATTCTTTTTGCCACGCAGGCTCACGTTCCACGCGGATAGCCTCGAAAGTAAAGTGGCCAACCTCTTCCGAGCCGGTCATTATGCCATGGAGGTGCAGGGATTTCACCAACGCATTTTGTTCGGAAGCGGGAGCCTCCGGCGCAATAGGAACAAAGCACGCGTTCGCTCTTAAAATCCCTAATGACAATGCCACATATTGAAATCCATCACGGCAGCGAAGACCGATCCTTACATGCGAATCGAGGGTGTGTTTTTGTCTGAGTTCATCGGCAACACGACCGCTTACGCTGTTCAGAAAACTATATGTATGGGAAACGCCTCGATCGACTACGGCGAGAGCGGCGGGATCTGCTTTGCGAAATATTTCTTCTGCGATATTCACTTAGTTGGAGCCTTCCATCGCTGGTTTGATTTGATGTCCGGAATTAACCCATGCGGCTGCCGCTTTGCCCGCAGCCTCCCCAGTGGCCATGCATGTGCCGATGACCCTCACGGCTGCCTGTGCTTCGTGCGTCGAGGAAATGCAGCGACCAGCCATAAAAAGATTTTCGACATTTTGAGAGCGAAGACATCCTGCTCGAATTCCGCATGATCGATTCGCTTCAGGGAAGCGGAATTTCGGGCCCAGGGCGGTTTCTCTGAGTTCAATCGGCCATGAGGAAAGAGCAACCTCATCTTGATAGCGGGCTCCAGTTAGGACGTCTTGCTCCGTGAGTTCTTCCAGGCCCTTAACGCGATACCCCTCGCGAATTCCGGCTCGGGCTGGAAATGCGGATATGAATGCGGAGTGGAACGCCTCCAAATTCTTTTTGAGAAAGTCCGTGACGGCGACAGCGATTTCACGGCCATGCGTTTCCATTTGAGACAAGCTTTCTGGATTGCTGGGGTCGAGTCCTTCGGCGGCCAAGTCGATCGTCCCCCACATTTCCTGAGGCGTCACGCCGACACGGAAGGCGATGCCCAAGGCGGCCTTTGGGATTTGGCCGCCACTCACCGCATAGCTGATGGCGCGGGCTATCGCCATCCGCCCGTTGTCGCTCATAGAGTCCGGATCCACCCCGCCCAGCGCAAAAATGTAAGCAGGGCGTTGAAGTTTGTGGAGTGGGGTTCGTTCGCATGCGGCACCGGAGAATTGAGCTATTTCAGCATCGCCCGTGGTATCGATAACGGCCGATGGCTCCCAATCGGAACGGATTCCTCTGCAATTCAATGCGATCGCCCCAATCTTTCCGTCTCCATTGCTGAGAACGCCCGTGATTTCGGTGTGGAGCAAAACTGTCAAGCTCGGCAACGAGTCCACATAGCGGTCCGCAAGATGGGCAAATGAAGAGGGTCGGTGCAGGACAACATCCAAGCGCCCCATACGAACAGGGCCTCGCGCTCCTCCCTCACGGATGAGTCGTTGGGCGAATTCTCTAGGGAATCCGGGGTTCGAATCCAGAAGCGGCGCGGTTTCGGTAGCCCTTAATTGATAAAGCCCGCAAATCGAGTGAACGTGAGCAGAAGTGGCCATGCCTCCGAGCATGCCTTGTCTTTCTACCAAGACGACGTGCGCGCCGCACCTTGCTGCGGCAACCGCTGCGGCCAATCCTGCGCTCCCGCCACCTGCGACCAAAATATCCGCCTTCATTCCAAATCGGAGCCCGTTAGGTCTTTTTTGACCTGTGTTAAGATTAAATCCGCTTCCGCTTCCGTTACAGCTCCATCCCTCCACGAAAATGTCGCGGTCAGTTGCCCCTGGTACTCGCCAAAGAAGATGCCGGATCCCGGAGGAGCGGAGACCGAAGGAACGTGGTAGGCATCTGTTATTCGTGATCCGCAAAGGTGGGAGTCGATAGGAGCAAATGCCCCAGTTGAAGAGTGAAAAAATGAGGTAATATGTCCCGAAAACTGGGTGCCAAGAAACTTCAAATACAAAAAAGAAGGCAGTCGGCGCATGAGTCTCAGAATCATCTCAAAGGCGGGGCCTAATTCTTTTCGTGTCATATCTTCAAATTGACTCTGCCCTGCATTCACAGCAGCTTGGAGGGTGTTTAGGTCTTCCTTTTTGAAGGAAAAGAAAAGCACTGTGACACGATTTTGGAATGGATCACTATTGACCCCCTTTCGCCGCAATTGGACAGGAATGCTGCTAACGTAGTGTGTGGGATCGTTGCCTCGCGATAGAAAGGCTTGCCGATGACTTCTTGCAGCGCATGCAAGGTAGAAACTGATTGAAAAAAGACCTGATAACGCGGTGGCGCGCTCTTGGATTTTTATCGTGGTTTCTGGATCGAACTTTAGAAGTTTATAGCGAAGTCGACAGGGGCCTGGTTTATTGCCGGAAAGGCTTCGATAGTTATTGCTGACAAGTTCAAAAAAACGATCTGTGGCCGGTTTCGCTTTTTTCAGTTGAACCGAGATAGGAGTAGGTATCGCATGTGTGTTTTTATATGTGTGGAGTTTTCCACTCTTGCAGGCTTCAATGAAGGCGCGAACAAGCAATTCTGCGCCCTTACCATCAAAAAGCAGGTGATCCCAAGTAAAAAGCAAAGTGCTTCCACCGTAGCGTAACAAGACTAAGTCGATGCGGAGATTTCGGACGCCTGCTTGGTCTTCCAGAGGGCTGTTCAAGAGATCTTCAGCGAGATGGTGCAGTGATTTTACCTCTTTCGCGGCCTTACCCGTAACAAGAGTCTCGGCGCCCGTTTCTTTCCATAAATGGAGGCCGAGTATGCGTTGGGAGGCGACGCAACATTTTTTCTGTAAATTCGGTTAGGCTGAATGAAGGATGCTGGTTTAGTTTGGTTGTTTTTAGTTAGTGGGTTTCGATCTGGGGAAGGTAGGTTTTTCCGGATTCCCATTCCTCTGAGATATCCATGAGGATAGCCGAGACGAGGCGCAAAATAGAGGCTTCGTTTGGGAAAAGGCCGGCGACTTTGGTTCGCCGCTTGATTTGAGTGTTGAGTGTTTCGCACATGTTTGAAGTTCGCAACCGTTTGCGAAAAGCTTCAGGTAAAGAGAATATCGTGAGACCCTCGGGGATGGCATTTTCCATCCATTGGGCCAAGCCTGGAGAGGATTTAGCGTATTTTTCGATACCCTCGTTGAGACGCATGTCGGCCTCGGCGCGGTGGCGCGCGTTGAAGACGTGGCGGATGTCGTTAGCGACCTCTTGGCGCATCGAGACTTTGGGGACGTAGGCTTGAGCGTTTTGCTGGAGATGAAACTGGCAACGTTGCCAAGGAGAGGCGTTGAGAGTGGCTTTGAGCGCGGATTTAAGGCCTTCGTGGGCGTCGGAGGTAACCAGAT
>JBILZC010000108.1:0-7126 GCA_044377415.1 Terrimicrobiaceae bacterium
GCCTCTGTGCGAGAGGCCATCGACAAAGTCGCTAGTCCCAAAGGCAACCCTGAGTCGATACCAACTATATTGAGCAAAATCCTCGCCCGTTGGGTCACTGAGACTGACCTCGGGGCGATGAAGCGGCTGGAGTTTACTGGAATCAGTTCGGAGGATTTTCAAGGAATCAAAGCCGCTCTTTCAGACACCGACAAGATCAGCGGGGTGTGGCCACGCGAGTTCTATTCACAAGGGATCAGTGTGCTTGATGTCGAAACCCGACTCGATAACATCGCTCTCGGTCAAGAAGTCGTCAAAGCCACCAGCGGCCGCACGAAACTTGACCGCGCCACCGAAAACCTCATTTCATTCAAGGTTGCCCCATCAAATAGATGATTCCCATCGTGAGAACTGCTACTCAAATCGCGGGTAGAGAGAGGAATCCAATTGTGGTCCCCGCTAATCCTTTGTAATAAGGAGAGGTCTAATTTGGTTTATTTTTTAAAATGAGTAACTTCAAAGCAAGTGTTGGCATCGGTATCCTATCTAGCTTCATTGCTGCTCTGGTATTTTTCAGCGGCTCGTTTGTTCTCTTAGATTCCTTCTGGGGACAGGTAATGGGCTTCAAATCTCCCGTCGCTGCACCGCCGCTCTCGCTTTTTTTCGCTGTTTTATTGGCCTTTGGGGTGGCTTGGACATCGGTCGATATTTCGCGTCCTATTCTCAAAATTGTGCCGGCGATCGGAATCTGTCTTTTGCTTTTCACGTGGTCCCTGGTTTCGGCGTTGTATGGGAAATTCTTATCTCCTCTAGCTCCAGTGCTGGCCACTCTGTGCAGTCTCGCCTTGGGGGGGCTTTGGGGAAAAACGAAAGCAGGGTCGAGAAAACAGACCCTGGAGCGTTTGTTTGGCCAACGGCTTTCGCGGGAGGATTTCCGCTCACTGGTGGCCTCCTCCGTGCCGGTTCATTTCCCTGGCGAGGTGATCAATGGAACAGTGCTGGTGGTGTCGGTGCACAATCACTCCGAATTGATGGAGCTTCTCACGCCGGAAAGTTACACCGCGATCACGAATTTATATTTAAAAACGGCTTCCGATTATTTGGTGGAATCCGGCGGCTACCTTGATGAGTGCAATGGCGAATGTATTCGCGTTGTCTTTGGCGCGCCGATCCCAGACGAGAGGCATGCGATCCGGGCCTGTCGTGCGGCGGTGGATCTGGCTAGCAGATTGGATGAATTGAACAAAGAGTGCGATGCCCGCTGGCAGCGGCGCTTGGACATTCGCATGGGGCTCGACTCGGGGGATATGATCGCCGCTGCTTTTGGTGGTGGGCGTCTGGGGAGTTTCAGCGTGGCTGGTCCAGCGGTCGATTTTGCACGTCGTCTTTGCGCTTCAAGCCCAGTTTATGGAACGCGGATTCTGATCGGTCCGGATACTTACGAGCCGGCGGCGGAGTCTCTCGAGGTGAGGCCGGTTGAAATCCTTAAAGTTTCCGCAAGTCGTCGCCGTATTGAAATCTACGAGATCCTGGCACCGAAGCACGGGCTTTCTCCCGAGAGGGAACGGAGTCGCGATCATTTCTGGACGGGTGTTCTGCACTATCGTGACAGGCATTGGGAGAAGGCCGTTGAGGAATTCACCAAAGCTCGTATCAGCGGCATTCCTGATCCCGCGCTGGATTTCTATCTGCGCCGTATCGAGCAGTTGCGCCGTCAAGAAGAGGATTCCCACAAGGAGAACTTTCCTCCGCTGTTTCAATCCGTCTGAGGTTTTTAAAGCCCCGTCTTTTATGCACGAGCCTTGTATCATTTCGGCCGAGGAGGCCCGCCAAGAGAGGGATCGCTTGCATGCTTCGGGATCGAGCCTGGTTTTCACCAATGGGTGTTTCGATATCCTGCATCGTGGTCACACCGAATATCTGGCGTTCGCGAGATCGCAGGGCGACGCCCTCGTGGTCGGTCTGAATAGCGACGATTCCGTTCGTCGAGCCAAGGGCCCCACACGCCCAGTGAATCCTCAGGACGACCGCGCCTTTGTTCTTGGGTCGCTGCGTGCGGTCGATTACGTCGTAATATTTGATGAGGACGAGCCCCGTGATCTCATTGAAAAAATCCTCCCCGATGTGCTTGTGAAAGGGAAAGACTGGGCGCACTACGTGAGTGGGCGAGAGGTGGTCGAGGCTCACGGAGGTCGGGTGGTACTGGCGGATATGGTCGAGGGAAAATCGACAACGGCGACGATCGAGAGGATGCGCGCGGGCGAGGATATTCCCTAAATTCTTGCTGTATCGGTTTGCTGTCTTTGTCACTTTCACGCGTGCGTCAAATATTTCACAAGATTCCCCTTGTCCTATTGGACTAATCGCGTGAAGGGTGTGTGGTATGTTATCAAAGACTCCTGCTGAAAAAGGGTATCGTCTCCCAGCTGAATGGGAGCCACATGAGGCGACATGGATTTCCTGGCCGCAACCTGATTGCAATAGTTTCCCGGGGTCTTACGAACGGGTTATTCCTACATTCGTAGCCATGGCCGAGGCGCTCGCGGAATCCGAAATCGTTCGCATCAATGTGAAGGATTCAGAGCAGGAAAAAACAGTTCGAGCCCTGCTGAAAGCGTGTCCGCGCGAACGGGTGGAATTTTTTCACATCCCTACCGATGAACCTTGGTGCCGGGACCACGGGCCAATCTTTTTGACTAACACAAAGGCTCCGCATTTGGCAGCGTTGAACTTTGGTTTCAATGCCTGGGGTTACAAGTTGTCTCCCTTTGATGAAGACAACGCTGTGCCTCCCGCCGTGGCTAAGGCACTCGGAATTCCCGTTTTTGATTTTGGGGATTTTGTGCTGGAGGGCGGATCGATTGATGGAAATGGACTGGGGACGATCATTACGACCGAAAGCTGTCTTCTGAATGCCAATCGGAATCCTGACATGACTCGTCACCAAATTGAAAAAAAGCTTCACGATACGCTCGGGGTGAAGGCCATCTTCTGGCTCGGTGACGGCATCGAGGGCGATGATACCGACGGACACGTGGACGACATCACGCGCTTTGTCGGGCCCAGTACAGTCATCACCGCCGTGGAAGAAGACTCTAGCGATTTCAATTACGAGCCACTCAAACGCAATTTAGATCTTCTTCACACGATGCGGTTACCGGGTGGCGAACCTCTTCATGTGTTGACCTTGCCGATGCCTGCGCGTATCGAGCGTGATGGGCAGCGTTTGCCGGCGAGTTATGCGAATTTCTACATTGCGAATACGTCTGTTCTTCTCCCTGTTTACGGCGAGCGCAACGACGCATGGGCTGTCTCTGCTTTGCATGAGGCGTTTCCCACACGAAACATCGTTCCTATCGATTGTCGTGAACTCATCTGGGGCTTGGGGGCCTTCCATTGTCTCACGCAGCAGCAACCAGCCGTGAATATGGCTCTCTGAGAATGAAGGATCTCGTTTATCGCCGCAATGTGGCGATCCTTCTTCGTCGGAGTGATGGCTGTGTCTTGGTGTGTGAGCGTGCCGACTATCCGGGATCGTGGCAATTTCCGCAGGGAGGAATCGACAAGGGGGAAGGGGATGCGGAAGCGCTGGTGCGCGAAGTGCGAGAGGAGATTTCACTCACGCCCGATTACTACAGCGTCGTCGAGCATCGAGGTCCCTATCGCTATGTATTTCCAAACGGGATCAAAAAACACGGATGCGATGGTCAGGAACAGATCTATTTTTTAGCAGATTTGATTAAACCCTGCGAAGGCGTACTGAAGCCCGACAAGAAAGAATTCCGAGATTGTAAATGGATGCGCCCCGAGAATTTTCAGCTCGCATGGGCGGGTGAGATGAAACGCGATGTTTATGTCGAGGTCTTCCGTGACTTCTTCAGCGTTGCGCTCGATTGATCCGGTCTCAAGCTTTCAGTTCGCGACAAAATTCTGCCATGCGAACCATGGCGATTTTGATTTGATCTAGAGCGGTCGCAAAGCTGCAGCGGACATGGCCTTCGCCTCCGCTTCCAAAAGCTGGACCCGGCACCACGGCGACTTTCTTTTCATGAAGCAGGCGCATAGAAAAATCGCGGCTTGAGAGTCCGGTGGATGTGATTTTAGGGAACACATAGAATGCGCCGCGCGGGCTCGGGCATTCCAAGCCCATGTCACGAATGGAACTAACAATGAAATTTCTTCGCCTCTCATACTCGCGGCGCATGCCATTCACGCTTTGCTCGCCATGTTCGAGGGCTTCGATAGCGGCATCTTGGCCCATGATCGGAGCGCACAAGATCGAGTATTGATGGATTTTCATCATGGCTTCGATGAGCTCAGAGGGAGCGCAAGCGAATCCGATGCGCCATCCTGTCATCGCAAAAGCTTTCGATAGGCCATGGAGAAGAACGGTTCGTTCCCGCATTCCGGGGAGCGTGGCGATGCTGTGATGTGGGCGGCCTTCGTAAGTGAGTTCACAGTAAATCTCGTCAGTGAGGACGACGAGATTGTGCTTGATGCAAACGGCGGCGATTTTTTCGAGTTCCTCGGGATCCATGGCGGCGCCGGTTGGGTTTGTCGGAAAATTGAGCATCAGGACTCGCGAACGAGGCGTGATGGCTTTTTCTAGTTCCTCCGCATGGAGGACGAAGCCCTCATCCGCTCGGGTGGTGACAGCGCGGGGCACGCCGCCAGCCATGACGATGCTGGGGGCATACGAAACATAACAAGGTTCGTGATAGATAACCTCGTCGCCTTGGTTCAAAAGCGCCCGCAAGGCCAAATCAATCGCTTCCGAGACGCCGACGGATACGAGAATCTCCGAAAGAGGTTCGTAGCGGATCCCAAAGTGTTTCTGGATGTAGTCCGAGATACTGCGGCGGAGGCGGGGAAGACCAAGATTGGAAGTGTACCCCGTGCGTCCACGCTCAAGGGCGAAGATGGCAGCTTCGCGGATGTGCCATGGGGTTGCAAAGTCCGGCTCTCCGATTCCGAGAGAGATGACGTCGTCCATAGACTGGACGATTTCAAAAAAATCCCGGATTCCCGAGCGGGGGATTCCCTTGATGTGTTCGGCGATGGCGATGCTCACGGTGTGACGGATAAACGTTCGGACGAGACGTCAAAGTGGTGGAAGGTGCCGTTTTCTTTATACGTCTTGAGCCGGAAATGGGTGGCGGTGGCCTGCACGGCATCGATGGTGCTCAGCCGCTCGGCAACGAAAGATGCCGCTGCACGTAGGTTGGCTGCCTCGACGATAATCAACAAATCATAGCCGCCGCTCATGAGGTAGCAGCCTTGAACCTCTTCAAACTTGGCAATGCGCGAGGCGATGCGATCAAAGCCTCCGTCGCGTTCGGGCGTGATTTTCACCTCGATGACAGCGGTGACTTTTTCGCTGCCCCATTTTTCGCGGTTGATGACGGGCTTGTAGCCAAGAATGACGCCGTCGGCCTCGAGTTTGGCGATAGCAGCTTCCACTTGTTCCGTGGACATGTTGAGGAGGCGAGCCATATCCGATCTGGGCATGAGCGCGTTTTGTTGAAGTAAATCGATAATGGCATCCATGGGGAACATCATCAAAAAAATCACCCCCCGTTGGCAAGCCTCGTCAATGAGCGCGCGCCACGACTCCTGATCATTTCATTGATCCTGTGCCCCAGCGTCTGTGGAAAAAACGTTCCCAAGGCGAGAAGAGCAGTCGATCCGCAAGGAGTCCGATCACCACGATGATGGCCATCACGGCGACGACTTGATCCATCGCAAGAAGTTCGCGGCCGTATTGGAGCAGTTGCCCAAGACCAAATCCGGTGAGGATCGTGACAAAGATCTCGGCGGCCATCAGAGAGCGCCAGGCGAAGGCCCAACCTTGTTTCATTCCGCCAACGAGGTAAGGCAATGAAGCGGGAAGGATGACCTTGATCCAAGTGTGAAGGCCGTGGGATCCCATCGTTCTTGCGGCACGGAGGTAGATCGGCGGCATCGCGCGGACTCCATCATTGGTGGCGATGATCACTGACCAAAGGGTTCCCATCACAACGACGAAAAGCATGGCGGCCTCGGTTTGTCCAAACCAGAGTAGGGCCAAGGGAACCCAGCAAACGCTGGGGAGTGTCTGCACGCCGAGCGCGAGCAGGCCGAGCGTGTCTTGGAGAAGACGGAAGCGGGCCGTGATGAGACCGAGTGGAATGCCGAATAGAAGCCCGAGTCCATAGCCGAGCATGAGGCGCTTCATGGTGACCAGTGTGGCAACCCAGAGTGTGCCGTCGCAAGTCGCCTGCCAGATGTATTCCAGTACATTGAGCGGGGAGGGGAGCATCACGGGCGAGTAGTGACCGCTTCGTGCCACGAATTCCCATGAGAGGAGGAGCGCGAGAAAAAAGACGATGGATGAAAGGGAGCGAATCATTCTGCGACCTCCGTGCCTTGTTTGTTGGTGAATCCTTTGAGTGCAGTGGTGATCTCGGTCGAGTAGCGAGCGAGTTCCACGCTGTTGATATCTCTTGCTCGAGGGAGAGTGACTTGAAATTCCGCGCGAATGCGCCCTGGATTTGGTGAGAAAAGCAAAACCCGGTCGCCAAGGCAGGCGGCTTCACGGACATTGTGGGTCACAAAAACAATGGTCTTTCGACGGGCTTCCCAGATGCGTTGGATATCGCCGTAGAGTTGTTCGCGGGTGAGGGCATCGAGTGCGGCAAAGGGTTCGTCCATGAGAAGCACACGGGGATTCGGAGCCAACGCGCGGGCGAGGGCGACGCGTTGCTTCATGCCGCCTGAGAGTTCGTGAATGTTCGAGTGAAGAAATTTGGAAAGGCCAACGAGATCGAGGTAATACTTCGCCACTTCCTTGCGTTCCTTATTGTTCAAGCCGGGCTTGAGGCGGAGGCCGAACATCACGTTGCCGAGCACGTCGAGCCAAGGGAAAAGCGCGTGTTCTTGGAACATCACCATGCGGTCTCGGCCTGGTCCGGTCACGCTCTCCCCATTCGTTAGCACGCGGCCGCTATCGGGTGTGTCGAGTCCGGCTATGATATTGAGAAGAGTGGATTTTCCGCATCCACTTGGTCCCACGAGGCAGAGGAATTCCCCTTCGGCGACTTTCACGCTCACGTTGTCGAGAGCCACAATAGTCCCTCGATTGGTGGTGAAGGATTTTGTGACGCCATCG
>JBILZC010000043.1:0-20361 GCA_044377415.1 Terrimicrobiaceae bacterium
CAACGCCAACGCCAACGCCAACGCCAACGCCAACGCCAACGCCAACGCCAACGCCAACGCCAACGCCAACGCCAACGCCAACGCCAACGCCAACGCCAACGCCGCCACTAAGTGATTTTGATCTTGATAATCATAAAGTCAGTGACAATGGAACGCGCACAGTTAGAATTAAAGCGCCTACTCCAGTCGGAGGTGGTACTATTGTTTACAGATGGGACGGTGTGGGTGGAGCATCCATTCCTCAAGGGGCTGGAAATGGATCAACGATTACTTTAACGGCCTCTTCTGTAACGATCTATGCTGAAGAAGTTTTGAGTGGTGTTGTGATTGCAAGTAGAGGTATTAAACTCGAATGGACGCAGTCGAATCTTCCAGAGGACAAGATATCATATGATTAAATTTCCATTTTTCAAAGTCATTCCACCGTGAAATCGCTGCTTTTCACCTGCCTCTTTTTCGTAGTATCATCTTTGTTTGCCTTAGACCCGGTGGAGTTTCAGGTGGGAGGTTTTAGTTTTGAGCGGCCATCAGGATGGGGGTGGGTTGTGCCAACCAGTACGATGCGCAAGGCGCAGTTGGAAGTAGTGGGCGAGGATGGAGCAAAGGCGGATGTGACTTTTTTCCATTTTGGAGCTGGGCAGGGTGGGGGAGCTCAAGCCAATGTGGATCGTTGGTTCGGTCAGTTTCAAAATGCCAAAACGGCGCAAAATGAGGTCTCTGTTGGTGGAGTGCGTGTTGTTTTCGTTCAGGCAGCGGGGACATTCTCCAGCGGCATGCCGGGTGGGCCTACAACTCCTTTGGCAAACTACGCTTTGCGCGGAGCTATTTTGGAGGACAAGGAAAAGGGCGATGTGTTTGTAAAAATGACTGGACCCGAGATCTTGGTAGAATCCGCTTGGGTCGCCTTTGAGGCAATGGTGAATGCGGCGGCATCGTCGAAGCGATAGTCCGCAGAGGGATTTCTTCGAGGCATTCTCTTTTTCGTTTCGCGAATGGCTTCTTTAAAAAAAAGAATCGATTTGGCCTTGGTTGAGGGTGGTTTTTACGAATCAGTGGATATGGCGCGGCGGGGGTTGATGGCTGGATTGATCTCAGTGAACGGGCATGTCGTAGCCAAGCCAGGAACAACGATTCTTCCTGATGACGTGCTGACTGTGGCGCAGAAGGAAAAATATGTTGGACGAGGTGGATACAAGCTGGAGGGCGCCCTGGCGCATTTTGGCGTCAATCCTCGGGAATTGGTTTGTATCGATATCGGAGCGTCAACCGGAGGCTTCACAGATTGCCTGCTTCAGCATGGGGCCGATTTTGTCTATGCGATCGATGTTGGACATTCGCAGATATCCTGGAGGCTCCAGAAAGATCCGCGAGTGGAAAGTCGCGAGGGAGTGAATGCGCGTTATTTGGACGTAAAGGACTTTGATCCGCGTCCGGTTTTGGCGGTCGGGGATGTGAGCTTCATCTCACTGACTCAAATCCTGCCTGCGGTTTTTGGTGTTCTCGCTTCGGGTTCGGACGCGATTTTTCTTATCAAGCCTCAGTTTGAAGCGGAGCGAGCGGATGTTGAAGAAGGTGGCATAGTGCGCGATCCGGAAGTGAGGATGCGATGTGTGGAAAAAATTCGAATGTTTGTCGAGTCAGCGGGGCAGCAATGGCTTGGCTACATCGAGTCTTCTATTAAAGGGCGCGAAGGGAACGTCGAATACCTGGCGCATTTTCGCTGCACCTGATCTTCGGTTTTGTGGGTCGGTTTGAGTGTCTAGAAGTTGAGATTTACGCTGGTGCTAAAACGCGTTTGGAGGTCACTGTTGGATTCTTGGCTTTGCCCTGAAGTGACCATCATGGAATTTTGCCAAGAGGCCCACTCGCGGAGACGCCAACTGAGCGTGGCGCTGGTCAGGAAGTGATCTGGAGGCCCCTCGGAGGCGCTTGTGTTATCCGAGTCGGAAAGGGAAACGTAATCCGATTGCTCGTAGCCGGCCGAGAGAGAAAGAGTGATGCCCTTGATGAGGCTTTGGGAGACGGTGGCCAGCGCGCCTCGGGTGACGTTATACTGATCCGGGGAGAGGCTGGAGAATCCTTGATTTTGGTAGACAGACAGGGAGAGCCGTGTCTTCTGGCGGGCGTTCCACCCAGCAGCAAGGCTGAAGTTCGGCCGGATGTCTGTGCCTTGCATGCTGTAGCTGGCTTTGAAATAGGTTTTCTCCGTGGGGGTGTAATTGATCCCGACATTGTAAATGGGACGCAAGCCCACAGCCTCGGAGTTGGTGGTATCCTGACCGGTCACGTAGCCAGCACCAGCCCCGGCATCCACGGAAAATTTCGGTGCCAATTGGTAGGTCACCATCATCATGGAATCATAGGATTGCCTGTTGCCATCTGTCCCACCTTGGAGTGACTGCAGTTCCTTGCTAGTGCCGAGAGTGAATCGCAGATTGGTTTTCGGGGTGACGAGGTAGTCGACAAAGGCGGTTAAGCCGAGACTCACTGAGTTGCTATTCGGTTGATCCGTTTCTCCGGTGGCGACCTGTGCGTCTGATGTTTTTGTGTAGGAGACCGAGGACGCGGCACCCGCGCTCAGGGAGTCGGTGATGATATAGCGCGCGGAAAGTGACGTCGAGGTCGAGGTTTGAAGGTTGTTGGATCCCGTAATAGTGTCAAAGCCGCTGCCAGTGGATGCACTGGTCGAGAGGTTCAGTGTCAGGCGAGTGGAATTGTAGCCGAGATCGAACCCAGTCGTCATGGATATCGGGTTCCTCTGGCTTCCTTGGCCTGCGGCGGTGTAGTCCTGATTGAAATAATGGGTGTAACCGGATGAGAAGCGAGTGGCTACAGTCCAAAGACCGATCTCACGTTCGTATCGGATCGCCAGTGTGGGAGAGGAGTAAAGGCTGGACCGACCGCCGGAAGACGAGGATTCGCCCGTCGAGGTTTGTGAGGAGTATTCCCAACCTGAGGAGAGGCCGAGGGAAAAATCGAGTGGGCCGAAGCGGAGACGGCGGCGGAAATTGTCCGCGAGTCGGTCCATGTTTTCGGATAAAGTTGGTGTGGTCTGCTCGGAGGGATCGACTCCTACATCTTTTTCGGTGAGTCCCCCATCGGGTTGGAAAAACTGGGGGGTGACTTCACGGTCTTCCTGGGGACCGGCCCAACGGGAACGGAACTCCGCCTCACGAACAGTGAGGACGGTCTGAGCAGAGGCAGTATACAAGCCCAAGAAAGCGAGCAACGCCAAGCAACAAATCAGCAATTTAACTGGTTTGAGCATTCCTGCGGATCAGAAATTTTTTGAAGTAAAGTGGGGGTTAAGCACGGGTGAATTAATCTTAAACTTTATGCTTGTGATTTTTTAATATCATGGGTCAAAAAAACCTTAAGGTGATGCGATTTGTGTTAGTAAATAATTGGGGGCAATAAATGGATCATGATTTTTAAATATTTTGAGGAAAATAGTCCATTCTACTTTGGTTGTATGCGTTTTATTAGTTTGAGCCTAGGAGTTCGAGTCGTTCTGCGGTACGGACTAACTGGGCGAGCGACTCCGCTCCCATTTTGTGCATCACTCGACCTCGATGAACTTTGATGGTTTGTTCAGTAATGCCAAGCGTGGAAGCGATGAGTTTGTTTGGTTCGCCCGCAACGACATGAGCAAAAACTTCTTTCTCTCTATTTGTGAGAAGTTTAAGTCGATTTTTAAGGGCGTGGGTTTCATTTTGCAGAGATTGATTCTCAGCGGTCTTTTTAATACCAATCCTTATGGCACCAATCAGTTCTGAGTCTTTTACTGGTTTTGTTAAAAAATCGACAGCGCCTGCCTTAATCGCTCTCACGCTCATTGGAATGTCTCCATTGGCAGTGAGGAAGACGATGGCTAGGTTTGAGGACGAATGGATAAGGTGTTGCTGGAGTTCGAGTCCTGTCATCTCGGGCATCGTGACATCGAGCACAACACAAGCCGGCGTGTTAGGATCATAAGTCTCAAGAAAACTGGCGGCACTGCTGAATGTGGTCACTTCAAATCCCTCGGCTCGGAGCAGGCGTGATAGCGCTCGGAGGAGAGCAGGTTCGTCGTCAACAAGAAAAACTTTTTGTGAGGCAATCATGAATTGAAGGAGTCTAACGGGATGTTGAAGTGAAATATAGCGCCGCGTTTTTCGGCTGGTTCAGCCCAAAGTTGGCCGCCGTGCGCACGAATGATCGTACGAGAAATGGCTAGCCCGAGGCCCAGTCCGCTTGGCTTGGTCGAGTGAAAAGCATCGAAAATGCGATCGGGATCCTCCGGCAGGCCGCATCCATTGTCTTGCACGGAAAATTGAAGGAATCCCGTGTCCTGCTTGCAGGAGAGGTGCAAATGTCTGGAGCTGGGATCATTGTCCTCCATGGCATCGCATGCATTTTTAATCAGATTCAGCATAACCTGCTCTACCGGAATACGGTCGGCATGAAGTTTCGGGAGATTGTTGGCGATCTTTTTGGTAATCACAACATTCGTGGAATCCAGGTCCGTTTGGGCGAGTGCGAGGGCTTTGTCAAACAAATCCACAGGCTCCACTTCTTCTAGGGCAGGTTCGCCGCGGCTCAGAATCGTGCGTAATTTTTTTATGACGTCGGCCGCCCGGATATCGGCACTCACGATGTCGTCAAGGATTTCTCGAAGTTCGCGCATGTCTGGCGATTCGTGCGAGAGCAGGCGTTGAGCCGCTTGGGCGTTGCTGAGGATGATGGCAAGAGGTTGATTGAGCTCATGGGCTAGGGAGCTGGAAAGTTCGCTCATTGATGCCATCTGTGCGAGTTGAGCCATTTCCTCGTTGCGGTGGGCGGTCTCGATGGCCAATGCCCGCTGGGAACTCAAATCAATCCCGATGCCGACCAAATGGGGTTTGCCGCGCACTTCCACCCGAACCATCGTAAAAAAATGACGGACGGGGGTTCCATCTTTGCGAATCAGATCGACCTCGAGTTCGACGCTGCCTTTGGAAAACGCACGATCCCAGCTTCGATTCAGCTTGGGGAGGTCCTCTGGGCGGAAAAGTTCTTCCGCCTTCATGCTCTTGGCTTCCTCACTCGAGTAGCCTGTGTTTTTTTCGTATTGGGAATTCCATCGCACGATCTGGCCGTCTCGGGAGTGAAGGTACAACATGCCTGGAGCGCTTTCGAAAATGGCATCGGTGAGTTGACGTTCGCGGTGGAGTTCGTATTCCCGATTTTGAAGGTTGTTTGCCAATATGGCGGATCGAACCATGTCGTTGCTGAGTTCGAGTCCCATAGTGGCGACGATGCCCACAAAAAATAGGCTCGCAATGATCGGGGTATCCATACTTTGCCAGAGAACAAAAAAGGTCTGGATCGAGAGGGCCATGACAAAGACAAGCATGCTTGTGCCAACGACGAGAGACCGTCTCACGCCCGTTTTGTATCCACGGGCCGTCGCATCCACTAAATACACCGCCAGCAAAACGAGGCTGAGTTGACCAACAAACATGAGAGGGTTTGGAGTGCCTTCCACGATGGTCACCGATTGCCCGAGAAAGCGGATCTGCCTCAACTCGGAGATCGAGGAGTAGTAGATGTTCGGAGTGAGGGTGAAATTCAAAAAGAGGCCGACCGTTCTCAATCCGCAGACGGAGAGGGCCAGCCACTTTCGACCTGTGCCGAGATAGTAGTGCACAAACCCGACCATCGAGAGCGTGATCAGCCAGCGGAGGACATTGAAGCATTGAAGGGCATTGTCGTATTCGCGCGGGGATTGCACACTCATCATCCAAAGCTCGCAAGCCGCCATCCCTGCTGTGGATGTGGCCATCAGGCAAAACATCAAACTTGCGAGAGCGATGCGTTGCCTAAACCAGACAAGTCCATGAATCGCAGCCAAGGTGAGTGAGGCTGCTGCTACCATGGACCAAATGATCGTGACGAAGTTCAATGTGCGAGATCGAGAGCGATGAGGTTACAATCCGGGGTGAGAGGCAACATGTGGAGAGTGTTTATAGCTTCTTGTTTGGGATTCTATCAAGCCAGAAGCAGCTTAGGTTTTCCTAGTATATTGCCCTCTTGCATATGGGGTCGGGTCATACCCATATTGCCCTGAGATGAGTTCGCTCCATGGCTTGATTCTTGGCTTGGGTCTATTTTTTTTGGGTCTGCAACTCACGGGGCAAAATATGCGCGCGCTGAGTGGCGGGAGTTTTCGTAATTTAGTGAGGAGTCTCACCGATTCGCCTTGGTTGGCGGCAGTCTGCGGGGTGCTCGCGGGCGCGTTGATGCAGAGTGCCACGGCGGTGACCTTTATTTTAGTGAGTATGCTCGGCAGCGGAATCATCCAGTCAGCGGCGGCTGGTCTTGTGCTGGTGTGGTGCAATGTCGGTCTCACCGCATTCGCTTTTCTAGCGGCGTTCAACATTTCACCTTGGGTCGCCTATCTTGTCGGCGGGGCAGGCATCCTGATGGGAGCCGTGCGAACCAAGCCTTGGAATACTTATGCGGGAGCTTTTCTCGGGGTTGGCATCATTTTGTTTGGACTCGAGCAAATCGGCTCGGGCTTGGCTCCATTGAAAGAAGCGGCATGGTTAACGGAGGTGCTGGAGATGGCACTGGGATCGCCGGCGATGTCTTTTGCGATTGGATTTGCCGCTTCGGCGCTGCTTCAATCGAATACGGGCGCGGCGATGGTGGTCATCACTTTGGCGCATGGTGGCGCGCTGGAGGTCTCCGAGGGTATGCCGATCATTTACGGTGCGAACTTGGGTGCCATCCTGCTACGAATGTTTTTGGCGTCTGGACTGAGTGGATCTTCGATTCGTATTGTTCGGACGGAGGATTTGTTTTGTGTCTTTGGCGGAGTCCTGATGATGGGGCTGTTTTTTGCAGAAAAAGCCGGAATACCTCTTGTTTTAGCGCTGTCCGAGAGGATCGACGGAGGAACTCCTATTCAACTGGCAATGGTGTTTTTACTGTCCAATCTCATTCCTGCAATTGTCATCACTCCGCTTCTTCCGCTTTGTGATGGGGCTTTGAAAAAGTTTTATCCCAGCGATCCCTCGGATAAGCCGCATTGCCCGAAATATCTGACCAACCAAGCGCTCGCGGATCCCGAGTCGGCCTTGGATCTCATTCCCAAAGAACTCGGCCGCCTTTTTGCGAGTGTGAATCCCTCGAGGGTTGGCGGAGTAGGGGAAGGGGATGCCGATGAGTCGACGTCTTTTGCTATGCTGGCTTCCGCGATCGAGAGATTTTGTGTTCGACTGGCTGCGGAGAATCCTCTCACTGCGGCCCAGTCCCAGCGATTGCAGCGACTCCGGGCTTGGTTGCACACGATCCGCTACATAGGGGAAGCGGTCGGGGGCTTGGCTGTTTCGCGAACGGCGCTGCCGCCTGGCGCCGAGGCTTGTTCCTCAGGCCTCATCTCCTGGATAGCTCGCAATATCGCTCTGGGCGCCGAGGCCATCTCCTCGATGGACGCGGAGAAAACCCATGCCTTTTTCGAATCCAGTAAACAAAAGGGCTCCGACGTCCGAGAAATGAGGCGAAACTTTCTGGCAAATTGCGGTGCATTTTCCCCGTCGGGAACACTGGATATGTCGTCGATGGTCGATGACTTTGATATTTCCGCTTGGCTCATCCATCGCCTTTCCAAACTCCAGATCCAGGCGATCGGGCAAGTGGTGTAGGTGGAGAAAAATGCAGTTTTTGAAAAAACGTGTGGACGTCCCGCCTTCTCTCGGACACGTTTCGTCCCCTTTAATTTTCATATGCTTACGCTTTCACAGGTCACAAAATCATTTGGCGGCAGGATCCTATTTGAGGAGGCCGCCTTGCAGGTCAACACGGGCGACCGCATTGGACTTATCGGTCCGAACGGGGCGGGGAAATCCACGCTTTTTTCCCTGTTGCTCCGTAATGACGAACCGGATGAGGGGCTTGTGACGATGCAGCGCGGGGTGCGCGTTGGTTTTCTTCCTCAAGAGACCGCCGCCGTGACGGATCAGACTGTCATGGAACTCGCTGCGGGCGCCGAGGCAGATGGACGCTCTGAAGCGATGGCGAAGCGCATCCTTTCCGGACTGGCTTTTCGTGAGACAGATTTCCATCGTCCTGTGGGCGAGTTGAGTGGCGGATGGATCATGCGTGCGCATCTTGCACGATTGCTGGTCGAGGAGCCTGATCTTCTCCTGCTGGACGAGCCCACCAACCATCTTGATCTTGAAACGCTGGGGTGGTTTCAAAATCACCTAGCAGGATATCCCGGAGCGATTCTCACCATCTCGCACGATCGGGAATTTTTGAATCTCATCTGCCGTAACATCGTGGAAATCCGGCACCGAAAACTCATTCGCTACACGGGAAATTTTGATGCTTGTCTCCAACTAAAAAAGGCGCGGGAGGAACAACAGTTCGCCGCCTATCGCAACCAGCAAAAAGAAATCGCCCATCTGGAAGATTTCATTAATCGCTTCCGAGCCAAAGCCAGCAAGGCTGCACAGGCACAGGATCGCATCAAGCAACTCGGTCGTATGGTGCGCATCGAGGCTCCGGAATCCGACGAGCCCACGGTGAGCTTTCGCTTTCCTCAGCCACCGCGTGGTGGACAAAAAGTCATCACTCTGCAGGGAGTCCGCCAAGCGTATGGCAATAACGTCATCTATGATGATCTCAGCCTTGAGATCGAAAAGGGGCACCGCACCGTTCTGGTGGGTCCCAATGGGGCTGGAAAGTCCACACTTCTGAAGATTCTTGCTGGTCAGCTGGAACTCGAGGCCGGAACGCGCACGCCCGGCCATAATTGCAGCATCGGTTATTTTGCCCAGCACCGCACGGATGCTCTTGATGTGAAGCGGACGGTGCTCGAGGAGGTGCAGTCGATTGCACGTCCAGTTCCAGAGCAGGCCGCACGCACCGTGCTTGGTGCGTTTCTTTTTCGCGGGGACGATGTTTTCAAACGCGTGAGCGTGCTAAGCGGGGGAGAAAAAAGCCGCCTGGCACTGGTCAAGTTACTTCTCGATCCACCTAACTTTCTTTTGTTGGACGAACCTACGACCCACCTCGATATGCCGAGCATCGATGCGCTTATACGGGCGCTTCAACCCTATGATGGTACGGTTTACTTTGTCAGTCACGATGTGCACTTTATTCGCGCCATGGCGACATCGGTCATCCATGTGCAGTCCGGTCGCATCACCCGTTACGCGGGGGATTACGAGTATTACCGGGAGAAGTCCCAAGTTGGTGGGGGAGCGCGTGCTGGAACCGTCGCCTCTTTGGGGAACTTCCAGCCTTCCGCTCCGGTTGAGTCCGACGTCGAGGCTCCCAAGCTGGGACTCAAGGAAATGCGAGCACAGCGTCGTGCCGAGGCGGATGCACGCAAGGCCGCAGCGAGTGAGCGCCGCGCCCTCGAGCAGCGTGTTTTTGCTTTGGAGAATGAAATTCATCAATTGGAAGCCTCGCAGCGGGAGTTGAGTAACCAGCTCGAGGATCCGGCAACCTACGAAAACCCATCGCTGGCGATGGAAATCAATCGCAAGTTGGCTGGAGTGGCCGATGCTCTCGAAAAAGCCAATGCTGAGTGGCTCGCTTGCGCTGAACCCAGCGAGGCCCTAGTCTAAAAAAATCATGATTCCCTTTCGCAATCTCGCCGAGACTCGCACGCCTGACGGTTCCCGTTTTTCTCTTCATGAGCACGATGGAGATTATTTCCTCAAGCTCAATGGCCGCCAACTCATGGGGTCGAATTTAACGACGTCCGAGATCATGTTGGCCGATCTCGCTTGTGGATATTTCAATGCGCCGGATCGTCCGCGCATCCTCATTGGCGGGCTTGGATTGGGGTTCAGTCTTTGCCGCGTGCTGGAGATTGCTGGGCCGACGGCTGTGGTGGTAGTGGCCGAGCTTCTTCCGGAGGTTGTTGCTTGGAATCGGGAATTCCTATCTGAATTGAACGGCAAACTTCTCGATGATCCTCGGGTGAAAGTCGTCACAGGCGATGTTTTCGACAGCATCAAAAAAGGTCCGGGAACTTACGATGCGATTATTCTCGATGTGGACAATGGCCCGACATCTTTTGTTCAGGCCAAAAACTCTCGGCTATATACCGGCAAAGGACTGGCGCTGATTCGCTCTGCGCTTCGCCCCGGTGGACGCGTTGCGATCTGGTCCGCCGAGCGTGAACCTGCTTTTCTGACGCAACTCGCCCGCTCGGGATTCCATGCACAGGAATATGAAGCCAAGGCTCACGAGCGTTCGAAGCGTGCCGCCTATCGGATTTACGTTGGTGAGGTTGCTGTTCAGGAACAAGAAAAGGAACCCCTCCGCCAAACGCAGCGTCCGTTTGCCGTTAAGCGGCGCACTCGCTGATCTTGCTGGATATTGTTGCGGCGTCGAAGTTCGGAAAAATATCCGCGCTGGTTGGGTTTGTGTTTCCGGCGGCGAAGTGGTGTGCGGCCGTGTAGGCGATCATCAATGCGTTGTCCGTGTGCAGCCCCGCGGGTGCTGTCAAGAGAGCGATGGTCTCCCTCTCTGCTCTGGCCATGGCGAGCGCACGCAAGCTGGCATTGGCGCTCACGCCTCCGCTGAGGGTGACAATTCGTCTTCCCATTCTGCTGGCAGCGCGGAAAAGTTTGGCCACGAGCACTTCGGTGACCGCCGCTTGGAAGGAGGCGCAGATATCCGGCATGCCATCCGTGATCGGGCCGTTTTTTTCTAAAAAAATCCTTACTGAGGTTTTGAGTCCGCTGAAGCTGAAGTCGAAGTCACCGGACTCGATCATCCCGCGTGGGAAGTCGTGTCGCTTGGGGTTGCCGGATCGGGCGAGGCGGTCGATTTCCGCGCCACCCGGATAACCGAGGCCGAGAAGTTTGGCGACTTTGTCAAAGGCCTCGCCGGCGGCATCATCAAGCGTGCGGCCGAGCAGGGTGTATTTTCCAAAGCCCTCCACGTCGAAGAGGAGTGTGTGCCCGCCGCTCACCACCAAAGCGATGTGCGGGTGGATTTCCGCTTTCCCGAAAAAGGGGGAAAGCAAGTGACCCTCGATGTGGTTGATGGCGAGAAAGGGTTTGCCTGATCCTAGGCTTAGGCCCTTGGCCGTCGAGGCCCCCACGAGGAGGGCGGAGGCAAGGCCTGGACCCGTTGTTGCTGCGATGGCGTCGAGATCAGAAACGTCCATGCCCGCAGACTCCAAGGCTTGATTGATGATGTGGGGAGCGGAAATGAGGTGGTTGCGGGAGGCCACCTCTGGGACCACTCCCCCAAACTCCGAGTGAATCGAGGCTTGGCTGAAAATTTCGTGTGCCAGCACTTCGTCGAACCCCCGCAAAATCGCGGCTGCGGTTTCGTCGCAAGATGTCTCGATGGCGAGAAGTGTCGGTCGGGATATCATTTCTTGGTGGGACGAACTTGGGCGGTCTTGTTGCTCAGTATCGTGGCTTGGAGCGCATCGACCGCGCGGTCGAGTTGAGGATCGGCGGGCGGTCTTGGTGGCGTGGATGACTCTTCGCCCTTCCGACGCGAGCGCAGAAGAGCCGTTTCCTGCTCATGGGTGAGCGTTGCTCGAATGTGTGGGCTCACGCCGTGTTCATGGATGAGTTTGCGGCTCGGAGTGAAGTATTTTGCCGTGGTGAGCCGAGCGGCAGAGCCATCTGGAAGCGACACCACACTTTGAACGGATCCCTTGCCGAAGGTGGTCTCTCCGACGAGGAGCGCGCGACCAAGGTCCTTGAGCGCCCCAGCGACGATCTCCGATCCGCTCGCGCTGGCATAGTTCGTCAGCACAACGATCGGGTATTCCCTCTGCGAGGTCGAGGTAGTGGCCGTGCGGTATTCCCGAGAAGGGGTGCGACCTTCGGTGAAGACGATCAAAGTATTGGGTTCCAAAAATTCTCCGCACACATCGACCGCGCTGCCGAGAAGGCCGCCGGGATTGTATCGCAGATCGAGCACCAGTGCTTCCATGCCGTCTTTTTCCAGCGTGTTGAGGGCATTTGCGAGCTCCGTTGCGGTGGGTTCGTTGAACTGAGTGATGCGCACATATCCGATCCGAGCCTTTCCTTGCAGGGGGAGGATCTGCGCGTCTTTCACGCTAGGCACTTTGATGATGGCGCGGATGATTTCAAAATCTTTCACCTGCGAGGTCGATGGGCGGTTGATCGTGAGGGTCACCCTCTCACCTACTTTACCGCGCAGTTTTTCAATGGCGGAGTTGATATTGAGCTTCTCGGTGGACTCGCCGTTGATCTTTAAAATCTGATCTCCGGGGAGGAGCCCCGCTTCAAATCCTGGGGTGTCTTCCATCGGGTGAAGGATGGTGAGGATGCCCGACTTCTCGGTGAGGGTGACACCGAGGCCTGCAAATTCGCTTTTCGTATCCTCCTGCATGCTCTTGAAATCCTTCGGTTCCATGAATTGGCTATGAGGGTCGAGGCTTTCAAGCATGCCGTGGAGCGCGCTGTAGGTGAGTTCCTTGTAGCTCGTCTTGGAATCGTTAACGTAGTCTTGGCGGATCAATTGCATGGCCCGCGTGAGGATTTCCAGTTGCTCGTAGGGGGAGTCCTCGTTTTCGGATTTCTTTGTATTTTCCCCCTTGGCCGAAACGCACGCGAGGAGCAGGGTTAAAAAGAGCAGATAACGCATCGTTACAGATTAGCATCACAGCCGACTTTGCCAAATGCGGATCGCTTTATTGTGAGGGAAATTTCATCCAGTTTCGCTTGCGCGCTGGAGAGAGACGGCTTTTTTACGGGTTCTATTGGGTCTTCACGTTCGGCGGAAGCGCGCCGAAGCCGAGTGCTGTGACGCCGGATTCGTTACAAAGGTCGAGTACTTGAAGGATCCTCTCGTAGGCGACGGATTTGTCGGATCGAAGGACCACGGACTGTCTCGCATCCAGCTTCACCAAACTGGAAAGCATATCGCGCAGGCCCGCATCTTCGATGGGGCGTTGGTTTACGGTGATTCCACCGCCAGGGCGGATGTTGACCAGGATCGGGGATTTGAGTGCCGAGCGCTGCGGGGCGGAGGAAGATTTGGGAAGCTCGATTCCGAGATCCGTTTCGACGCGGCTTTCCGTCCATGTGACCAACAGGAATATCACCAACACCAGCATGATATCTACAAAGGAGGTAACATTAAAAAAAATGCCCTGTGGGGTTTGTTTGGCGCTTCGAAAGGTCATTGGTATCGAAGCCCGCAACCTAGCGGGTTTCAGTGATCCTGCAAACTGGAATCCACATTAAAATGCTTTCCGAAGATGACTGGGAAGGATGCCGAGTTGCTCTCGGTATTTGGCTACGGTTCGGCGCGCCACACCGAGCCCGCGTTCGGACAGCATCTTGACGATGTTCTGGTCGCTGTAGGGGTGTTGGGCGTTTTCCTCTCTCACGATTTGAGCGATGGCCTGCCGGACGCTTTCGTTGCTCACCGTTTCCCCATCGCTATTCGTGTAGCCGTGGGTGAAGAAATATTTCATCTCAAAGATGCCCTGAGGCGTAGCCATGAACTTCCCTGCAGCGGCGCGGCTGACGGTGGTTTCGTGCACTCCCACGGCATCGGCGACCTGACTCATCGTCATCGGCTTCAGGTGGGCCGCGCCGAGGTCCATGAATTCCTTTTGCTGGATGACGATTTCGCGGGCGATGTTCAATATCGTCTGCTGACGTTGTTGGATGCTTTTGATGAAAAAAGTCCCCCCGCGTATCTTATCCCGAAGGTAATCTCGAACCTCCTTTGAGTTGCCGGAGAGCATGTCTTTATAGTCATCCGAAATGCGGAGTCGGGGAATCTCGTCACTGTTGAGTGAGACCGAGTATCCATCCCCATCGTTCTCAATGAGCACCTCGGGCGTCACGATCTGGTTGGTGTCCGGCGAGAAGGCGCGGCCAGGCATCGGATCGAGTTGGGCTATCGCTTCGGCGGCATGTTGGATCTCTGTGATCTCCAGATCGAGGGCCTTAGCGATTTCGTGCAGTTTTTTGCGGCCGAGTTCATCGAGGTAGTGTTTCACGATGCGGGCCTCGGTCGAGTATTTGCGACCTTGGGTAGTGAGTTGTCTCAGCAGGCACTCGGAGAGCGTTCGTGTTGCCACGCCTGGCGGATCGAATTCCTGCACCCTTTCCAGCACGCGTTCGACGTCCAGCGACATCACATCGAGTTGGGCTGCGATATCATTCATGCTGGCGCGCAGGTATCCTCCGGCATCCAGGTTTCCGATGAGTTCCACAGCGATCTCGGCATCCTCCCTCGACCAAGAGGCGGTGCTGAGTTGCTCCAATAAATGCTCTGCGAGGGTGGGGGGGCGGACTTGGGAGTCCAAAAAATGTTGGCGGCGCTCAAGGGCATCTTGCGTCCAAGGTTCGGCAGTGGAGCGCTGGGCGTAGTATTCATCCCACTGGTCATCCAACTTACTCGTCACTTGATTATCCAAGGGATCGGATTTATCCGGGACGATCTCCTCTAGGGCGGGATTCGCGCGCAGTTCCGTATCCACCAGTTGGCGTAATTCTGTGAGAGGCGCCTGCAGGATATTCAGGCTCTGCTGCATCTGTGGAGACAGCGTCTGCTGAAGGGCCATCCCTGCGACTTGTTGCATGCCTGCCATATTTCCTAGAATGCTTAGGCATGAATGCTGCTACCGCAAGCATTTTTCGCGCCACTTTTTTTCAAAAAAATGCTGGCTGCCACTTGAAATGTATCCGACGTGTTGTAGTTTGCCGAGTATGATAAAGCAGTTCTTGTTATCGGTATTTCCATTGATGGCAGCCACTTTACCTGCGGCCGAGCCGGTTGCCCCGCCAGTCCCCATTTTGCAGCAACTCAACGCCTCTTTTTCCTCCGTTTTCACAAAGGCCTCGCCTTCCGTTGTGGTGATCGAGGCCAAGGGACAGTCCGCCAGCGCCGTTCCGGCAGGGTTGGAGTTGTTTTTTCGAGGGCCCAACGGCATCCCTTACCGCGTACAGCCAGAGAATCAGGGTCCAGCTCCCGAGGTTACGCCGAATATCGGTTCAGGGTTTATCATTAACCCGGAGGGTCAGATCTTGACGAACAACCACGTCATCGCCGATGCGGTGGAGGTTTCTGTGAAGCTCAAGGACGGACGGCGCTTCGCGGCCGAGGTCATCGGCGCGGATGAGCGTAGCGACCTCGCTGTTTTGAAGATTACGGGACCGGATCTCCCTGTCGCCGAATTAGGGGATAGCGATGCGGTGAAGGTGGGAGAATTCGCCTTCGCCATCGGCACGCCGATGGAGCTTCCCTACACGTTCACCTTTGGCGTTGTGAGCGCAAAGGGACGCACCCTCGGCCTCGGCGGCAACTACGATGAATATCTCCAGACCGATACCTCCATCAATCCGGGCAATAGCGGCGGACCGCTCTGCGATATTGAAGGTCGCGTGATCGGCATCAACACGCTCATCAGCGGCATCAATCGCGGAGTTGGCTTTGCTATTCCCATCAATGCCGCAAAAGAAGTCGCGAGCCAACTCGTCTCGAAGGGATACGTGAGCCGTCCTTGGTTGGGGGTTTCCATAGCCAGTCTCGAGGATTTGAAGCAGTGGAAGGGGGCTTTTCAGGGAGCTACGCGGGGTGTGGTCGTGCGAGGTGTGGAGCCTGGAGCTCCGGCGCAGATGAGCGAGTTGGTGCCCGGCGATGTGATCACCAAGGTCGATGGCAAGCCTGTCGAACTCGCGTCCGACTTGCAGAGGGAAATTCTGACCAAAAAAATCGGCCAAAGTGTCGCTCTCGATATTGTGAGGCAGGGGAAACCTTTGCTCATCTCGGTTAAAACCGGCGAGCGTCCGGACAAGTTTCTGCGCGCCTCGACGCGGCGTCCGTCTTCTCCCTCACCCGCTCCTCGTGTCGCGCCCTCAGTGGCTCCATCGGCTCCCGGACTCACTGTTCAAAGCGCGACTCCAGAAAATCTGGCCGCACTGCAAATCCATCGCAAGGATAGCGGCGGTGTCGTCGTCACGGCCGTTGAGCCCTTCAGTGCCTCCGCTGCAGCTGGACTCGAGGTCGGCGATGTGATCACGGAAGCCGGGGGGCGCCCGATACTCGGGCCGAAGGATCTAGAATCCGCTCTCAGTCTGGCAGACCAAGATCATGGTGTTCTTCTGCTGCTGGAGCGGGATGGACAGAGAACATTCGCCATCTTCAAGCTCTGATTTCTTTGAGCGATACTCGGTAGTGAAAAGGAAAGGGGAGGGGAAGCTTCTACGAGATGAAATTCAAGTATGGGCAACAGGAAATCAATCGCATTTTTTGCGATGAGGCTTTTCTTTTTACAGTAAGGAGATTTTGATTCGGTGAGTCTTCTTGTATTCCCGTTTCAATCCGATTTATTCGTTAAACCCTGAAAACCGACATGAACCTCACTTCACATCCCGCTTGGGAATCGCTTACTGATCAAGCTGACACCATCCCGCATCTCTCGGAGCTCTTCGACGAGGATCCTCGCCGAGCAGAGAAGTTTCAAATCGATGCAGCTGGTCTCTTTTTTGATTATTCCAAAAATCTGATCAGCGAGGCCACTGTGAAGTCGCTCTTGGAACTCGCCAATGCCGCCGGTCTACGTGACCGGATCGACGCCATGTTCCGAGGCGATAAAATCAACACCACCGAGGATCGAGCCGTGCTGCATACCGCCCTCCGGGCCCCGCGCACAGCGTCGATCAATGTCGATGGAGTCGACGTTGTTCCCGAGGTTCACAAGGTCCTCGACCGCATGGCCGTATTTTCCGACCGCATCCGCAGTGGCGAGTGGAAAGGTCACACAGGCAAGCGTATCAAAAATATTGTTAACATCGGTATCGGTGGCTCCGATCTCGGTCCCGTGATGGCCTACGAAGCCCTCCGGCACTACACCGACCGCTCACTCACCTTCCGTTTTGTTTCGAATGTGGATGGCACCGACTTCGCCGAGGCCACGCACGATCTTGATTCGAGCGAGACGCTTTTTATCATCTCCTCAAAAACTTTCACTACGGTCGAGACGATGAGTAACGCCTCGACCGCGCGCGAGTGGTTGCTACGCGGCCTTGGAGGTGATGCGACGGCTGTGGCGAAGCATTTTGTCGCCGTCTCCACGAGTGCCGAAAAAGTCGCCGCCTTCGGGATCGATACTGCCAACATGTTCGGGTTTTGGGATTGGGTCGGGGGCCGATATTCCATGGTTTCCGCCATTGGTCTCTCAAATATGATCGCGCTCGGGGCGGATCACTTCCGCGACATGCTGGCTGGTTTTCATGAGATGGATGAGCACTTTCGCTCGGCTCCATTCGATCAAAATATCCCCGTTATCCACGGTCTCCTTGGGCTGTGGTATAGCGATTTTTTTGGTGCCCAGAGCATGGCTGTCCTCCCGTATGAGCAATACCTCAAGCGCTTCCCCGCCTACTTGCAACAACTCACGATGGAAAGCAACGGCAAGCACGTCCAACTCGACGGCAGCGAGGTCGATGCCGACACTGGTGTCATCTACTGGGGCGAGCCAGGCACGAACGGACAGCATTCCTTCTACCAACTCATCCACCAAGGCACGCGTCTCATTCCTTGCGACTTCATCGCTTTCGCGAAGTCGCTGAATCCCCTCGGTCGCCACCACGATCTCCTCATGTCGAATGTCTTTGCTCAAACCGAAGCCCTCGCCTTCGGAAAAACACTCGACGAAGTTGAGGCCGATGGCACGCCAGCCGATCTTGCCCCTCACCGCGTCTTCGAGGGCAACCGCCCTTCGAACGTCATTATGGGGGAAAAACTCACTCCCGCCGCGCTTGGGCGTCTCGTCTCGCTCTACGAAATGAGCGTTTTCACCCAAAGCGTGCTATGGAATATCAACCCTTTCGATCAATGGGGCGTCGAACTCGGCAAAGTCCTCGCTCAACGCATTATTCCGGAACTGGAAAGTGCGGAGGAGCCCGAGCTCCAACACGACAGCAGTACCAACGCCCTCATTCGCCGCTATCGCAAGTTGAGGCGAGATTGACAGAAATGAGCTTCGACGGTTATTCCGAAATCAGACGGATCGCTTAAATCACTTTTTAAACCATGCCGATGGATACTTCACCGCTTCCTCCAGCCCTTCCGCAAAAAAGAGGCTTCATTAATCGAAGAATCATGCGCGTGATTTCATTTACGGTGTTGGCGATTTGCATCGCGATCAGCGTCATTGCCTCCATTCTGGCCATTTGGGATTTTACAAAAACCGACGCTTTGTGGCGCACGGTTGCGACTTGCATCGTCGTTTCGGGTGGTATGGTGGCCTTCGGTGTCGTGAATTCCCTCTACGGCTCGAAAGACTAATACCTAGAAATCTTTCTGCTTTGGCACGTCGAACCCGAGAGCTCGAAGGCGATCCTTGATTATATTTTTGCCGTTTCGATAAAATGGCGCTTCATGGGCCGTATTTCTATTTGCGCGAAGTCGCTAATGGCCCACCGCACGGAATAACTCCTGCAACAAGGCCACCTCGTGCTTCTTCCCAGCGGCGCCCATCCGGACAAAATCCAAATACGGTGAAGCACCTCGCCTGAGCTATCGTGCGTGTCTTCGCTCCGGCTCATGTCTCTTCAGGTTGACATGGGTAGGCACTGCAGGCTTGCATTTAGGGGGCTTACTGCGCAAAAAACTGCCCCAAGACGATTTGCATAAGGAAAGAGAACAATTGGCCGCAATCCTGATGACAAAAAACGAGCAGTTTTTGTCATATTATGAGAAGACGGCGGGTGAGATTTCTTTTAAAATCGGATTCGTATTTTGACCGAATATTGTCGTTCCTATAAAGCTTCATCCTTCGTTTTCCCTGCTTTGATTTTACCCCAGTTGTTTTAAATCATGAAAAAAACATCTCTCCTCATCGCTGCGGTGTTTATCGCGACTTCATTAACCCACTCGGCCGCTGCCGCCGATTCCACCGCGCCTGCGAAGCCCAACATCCTCTTTATTCTCACCGATGATCAGGGCTACGGCGACTGGAGTACGAATGGACATCCTTTGCTGAAAACGCCGAATGTGGATCGTCTGGCAGCGGAGAGTGTGCGCTTGGAGAATTTCTATGTGAGCCCTTCGTGCTCACCCACGCGTGCGGCTTTGCTCACCGGCATGCATGAATTTCGGAATGGGGTGACGCATACCCAAGTGCCCCGCGAGCAACTCTGGAAGGGCGCCACCACGCTGCCGGAGTTGCTATCCACGCTGGGATACCGCAACGGCATCGTCGGGAAGTGGCATCTCAGCAACCAGGCCGGCTACACGCCCACAGACCGAGGATTCGATTGGTTCTCCAAAAACGCGGGTGGTCCTCGCGAGCACTTCGACCCCATGATGGTGCGCAACAAAAAAGGGGAAAAAGAGGGAAAGAAGGTTCCGGGCTACCGCGAGGATATCTATTTCAACGACGCGATGGATTTCATCACAGAGACCAAGGATCAGCCTTGGTTCCTTTATCTCAGCACCTACTCGCCGCACGAGCCGCTCGATGCGCCCGAGGAGTTCATCGCTCCGTTTCGCGGCAAGGTCACCGACAAGCAGGCCAAGTATTTGGGAATGGTTGCGAATCTCGACTACAATATCGGCCGCCTGATGGCATTTTTGAAAGAGAAGGGGCTCGATGAAAACACCATCGTGATTCTCATGTCGGATAACGGGCAAACTTGGGGGCTGGATGTTTACAACGCCAACATGCGTGGATGCAAAGCCACCGCCTGGCATGGGGGCACGCGTACGTTTTCTTACTGGCGCTGGACTGGTCACTGGCCAGCGCACCAAGTGGACAACTTGAGCGCGCACTTGGATGTCCTCCCCACCCTCTGCGCGGTGGCCGGCGTGAAGATTCCCAAGAAGCTGCAGCCTGAACTCGAAGGATTCAGCCTCCTACCGGTCCTCAAGGCCAAAAAATCGATCGCTTGGCACGACGACCGACTGCTTTTTCAACATGTCGCCCGCTGGCCCAGCGGCATGGCGGCGGACCACAAGTATGCCATGGTCGGCGTGCGGCAGGGAAGCTATCTGCTCGTGCGCAGCCGTGCTTGTGACAATCCGAAATGCAAGGACTCAGGGGGCAGTCAATGCAACACCCTTCGCGGCGTTGCGGCAGGCGGCAAGGGGGCGAATTATACCAAGGAAAATGCCCAGTTCCACTGGGGTGTGACCCCTCCCGGACGCTGGGCGCTCTTCGATGTAAAAAAAGACCCCGGTTGCCAGAACGACCTCGCGGAGTCTAAGTCGAAACGCGCCTCCACCATGGCGGCGGCGTATGATGCCTGGTGGGATAAAATTTATCCAGTGATGGTCGAGCGAGGCGGCGATGCCGAGCTCGTGTCCAAGTCATCCAAGCAGCCTGCGGAATAAAATCTTAATAACCACGGAGGACACAGAGATCAC
>JBILZC010000109.1:0-6998 GCA_044377415.1 Terrimicrobiaceae bacterium
TCGCGTCGGCGAAGGACTTCGGCGTAAAGTCCCTCAGTGGGGAGGAACATGATCGCAAAATCCGTTGTCTTGGGCGGATTCAGGTATTTGTCGCAAATGGTGCGCGCATTCGTCTTGATGGCCGTTTCGAGTTGGCGTGCGGCCGCCTCCGCCTCGATTGTGGCTCCGGCATTGAGTGCATCGACCAGACGCTCGTAGTCTTCTTTGGGAAATTTGGCATCAATCGGTAGCCAGACACTGGTTCCATCGCCATTTCGGCCTGGAAGTTTCACGGCAAATTCGACTCTCTCCCGCTCGCCTTTGGTGGCCACATTTTTGTCGTATTGTTGAGGGCTCAGAAATTGCTCAAGGATCGCCGCCAGTTGCACCTCGCCCCATGCGCCGCGCGTGGTGACATTGGACATCACCTTCTTCAAATCTCCCACGCCTTGAGCTAGAGTCTGCATGTTCAGCATGGCGGATTGAACCTTGTCCAAGTTATCGCTCACGATTTTGAAGGATTCGCCAAGTCGGCGCTCGAGCGTTGTCTGGAGCTTCTCCTCCACCGTGGCGCGCATGGCTTCGAGCTTCGCATTATTATCCTGCTGAAGTCCGGTCAGTTTGCTTTCCACGGTGCTGCGCAGGCCTTCAAGTTTCTCTTCGTTGCTCCGCGTGAGGGCTCCGAGTTGGGTGCGAAAGCTCTCGAGTTGCTGGTTCTGGAGGTCGAACGCATTTTTGACTGAGGACGCCAAGGTTTGGATTTCCTGGCGCGTGGAATCCGTAAAAGCGTGGCGGAATTCGCTGATCTGTCGGTCAAGCGACTCGCGCAGCGCGTTGATCACAGCGGTTTGGGTCAGCAGCGTCTCGCGAGTAGATTCCCCGCTCTGCTGGATGCCGGCTTGGATATAGTGAAAGAGTTCCTGCCGCGAGTTCGCATTTTCCTGCCGCAACACGGCTTCAAACTCAGTCCGTAGATCCCTCGCTGCTTGAGAGATAATTCGCTTGCGTGTCAATGCGGTCCAGACCACAGCTATCAAAGTGAGGGTGGAGAGCGCGGCGAGGGTTATAAGCAGGAGCTGCATAGAATGGCAGAACAAAGACTACCCGATCTTAATCGGATTTGCTCTCTCAAAAAAGCAGGAATTGAAGCGCATCTGGATGGCGCAGGAAAGTTGAGACAAGAGAGCGGAAATTGCTGCGAAAGCACCTCGTGATAATTGGTAGGGACGCCGCGCTCTCCGAGGCGTAGGCTACCTGCCGGAGGCCGCCGGTGTCCGATATTTTAAGGCGCGACAGCGCCGCTTCTGGGATGCAAAGGCGCCTCCAATCTCCACGCTGCGCGGCTACGGCTTGGCAAGCCTGGCGCAGGAGTCGGACGGCGGCGGCCTCCGGCTCTTAGCCTACGCCTCGGAGAGCGCGCCAATCTTCACGCCGGAGTTCCCGAAGGCGGAGCCCTACCATCGGGAACGAGGGGCGGTTGGTGATACGGGCGCTGGGGAGATTGCGGAGCGAAAGCAGATCGTGAGGATCGCTTTTCTTAAGCCGATCCTAAGGTAGTGCAAGGTCAGCGTCATCCACGGGAGAAACGGCTCCATTAAAAAACCAAGCTAAACGCCGTGGCGAGTGGATCGGCTTCGGGGGAGTATTCCCGGCCCATGAGGTGCCTGTGACGCGGGGATGGAGGCTGTCGGCATCAGAAAATCCCCACGCCTGTGGGGGAATGGCAGCGAGTTTGAGAGGTTGACTAGAAGGAGGTGATGCCAGATTCCCCCACGGAATGATGGTATTGTCACCCTCGCGGACACTCATATTGACCACATAGGTTCTGGCGGAATCTAGAAAGGAGGAGCTCACGGCTTTGCGGTAGGCGGGAGGGACGAAGAGGGGTTCGACTTTGGGTGCAGTGGGAGTGGGGATGCCAAGATAGGGGGCGAGCTCGCGCACGAGTCGTCCGCTCCGGCCGGGGTCAAATTGCGCCAACTGTCCAGGCCAGAGGGGTCCGGGGAGTCGTCCGTCGTTGTCGGCGGCGAAGAGGTTGATGCCCGCCCCGATCTGTCTCATGTTGGATATCGCTTTCGAGCGGTCGGAGGCTGCTCTAACTTGGGAGAGTACCGCGAGCGAGAGGGACGCCAGAACCGCAATCACACCGATTACAACTAGCAGTTCCACGAGCGTGAATCCGCCACGCGATTTGTCCCGGATCATGGATTGGCCTTCACTCCGCCGGCACGAGACGCACGATGCGGTCGGGTTGGTTGAGGACGATGTAGAGGAATCCATCAGGACCACTTCGCACATCACGAACCCGACCAAGGCCTGAAAGGATAATCTCATCGGCAATGGCTTTTCCATTTTGGATTCGGATACGGTGAAGTTCGCCGCGCAGGCCGCCAGCGAAGAAGTCGTATTTCCAGTTGGGAAATTTGTCTCCCGTGTAGCAGGCAAGACCGCAGGCGGCGATCGAGGGCGTCCATTGCACGAGGGGTTGCTCCATGCCGTCCTTCTCCGTGATGCCTGTCAGTGGGGTGCCGTTGTAATTCATCCCGTAGGAAATGACGGGCCAGCCGTAGTTCGCTCCTTTGCGGATGATGTTGAATTCATCGCCTCCTCGAGGGCCGTGCTCGGTGGCGTAAATGGCGTGATCCCGTGGATCGATGGCTAGGCCTTGAGGGTTACGGTGACCATAGCTCCAGATGCCGGGAATGGTATTTTTTTCAGCTACGAATGGATTGTCCTCCGGAATGCGCCCATCGGGAAATACGCGATATATTTTTCCATTCGGACGAGTGATATCTTGGGCTTCGAGCATGCCGCCGCGCTCACCGACGACGAAATAAAGGTATCCCGAATCGAAAACCATTCGCGTTCCGAAATGAACGCCGGTTGGTGAATAAAATTCCGGCGCAGCTTGGAAAATCACTTCCTCGTCGGTCCATGCGTGACCACGGATTCGGCCGCGAACGATTTTGAGCATAGCGCTCTTTTTCTCTGCATCGAGCGGATCCGCAAATGCCAAGTAAATCCAACCATCCTTCGCGAAGTCCGGGGATGGCGCGACATCCAGCATTCCACCTTGCCCCAACTCGATGACTTTCGGCGTGCCGGAAATCGGCTCGGGGAGCAGGTTGGCATCCACCATTCTCAGCGAGCCCGGGCGTTCGGTCACGAGTTGGCGTCCGTCCGGAAGAAAAGCGAGGCTCCAAGGAGTTTTGAGATCTCCCTCAATCACGGTTTCGACTTTGTAGTCGTGCAATAGGGATTTGACGGCGGCACCCTCTTTTGGCTGAGGAGGTGGGGAAGCCTGCGCGGCGGCGGCCTTTTCCTTTTCTCGGATAAAGACCACGAGGGAGCGAATTTGCTCGGCGGAGAGAGTTTTCTCGTACGCAGGCATGCCGAGATTCGGCAGGCCTTGAGAAATCACGCGGGCGATGTCGCTATCGGTGCTCCCGTGCTTCCATTGTCCATCAGCGAGGTTGCCTCCAAGTCCCCCTTCGAATTTGGATCCGTGGCAGGCGGCGCAACTCTCCAGATAAAGTTCATTGACCTTGTCCGGCTTGGCCTGAAGTCCAACAAGAGAAGATGCCGTGAGCGCAAGGGATCCTGCAATCCACGCTCGGCGGCCGATTCTCATAGGAAAAAGGGGTTCCTAGCCTCCAGCGATGGCAGGAACGATGCTGATCTCGTCGCCGTCTTTCACGGGAGTGGCTTTTTCCTGTTGGAAGCGGATGTCTTCATCGTTGACGAAGATATTCACGAAACGGCGGACATTGCCCTGCTCGTCGCAGATGCGCTCGATGAGGCCCGGGTGGGCGGCATTGAGGGCGTTGAGAACGTCGCCGATGTTGGCTCCGGTGGTCTCAACGATTTCTTGATCGCTGGTGAGTTTGCGCAGGGGCGCTGGGATTCGGACTTGGACAGGCATGGTGAGGAGTTTTAAGTTTTAAGTTGGGGTGATTGTGGAGAATTTATTTCGACTTAGGGAGGGTGCTAAGACTTGTGACCGCTCTCAAGAACGGCGGCATCGTTGGCGATGAGGGCTTCGAATTCGCGCAGGCTCGGATTGATGATGCGGGGTTCGCCGACATGGCCATGAATGGCCTCTTGCGTCTTGAGGCCGTGGCCGGTAATGCAGAGAACGATGCTCTCGTTGCGTGGGATTTTTCCCGTGTCGATGAGCTTGCGAGCGCAGGCGACGGTGACGCCACCGGCCGTTTCGGAAAAAATACCTGCATATTCCGCGAGGTCACGAATCCCGCGAATCACTTCTTCGTCAGAGCAATCTTCGGCACTGCCGCCGGTCTCGGTCATGCTACGGATGGCGTAGTAGCCGTCCGCTGGCGTGCCGATGGCGAGGGATTTGACGATCGTATTCGGGTTCGATACGGGCTTGACGATGTCCGAGTGTTTTTTGTGGGCCTGCGAAATCGGCGAGCACCCGCTGGCTTGGGCGCCATGGACGGAAAAGGATTGTTCATCAAGGATTCCGACGCGGATGAACTCCTTGTAGGCCTTGTGGATCTTCGTGAGGAGCGATCCGCTGGCCATCGGGATGACGGTGTGCTTGGGCAGCTTCCAGCCGAGTTGCTCGGCGATTTCGAAGCCCATGCTTTTCGAGCCCTCCGCGTAGTAGGGACGGAGGTTCACGTTCACGAATCCCCAGCCGTATTTACCGGCGATCTCGGAGCAAAGGCGGTTGACTTGGTCGTAGGCTCCTTCAATGGCGATCACTTGGGTGCCGTAAACCAGAGAACCGACGATCTTGCTTTTTTCGAGGTTCGCGGGAATGAGGACGTAGCTGGTGAGACCCGCTGCGGCGGCATTGGCAGCTACGGAGTTAGCCAGATTGCCCGTCGAGGCGCAGGCGACAATTTTGAAACCGAGTTCCTTTGCCCGACTGAGCGCCACGGAAACCACGCGATCCTTAAAGGAGAGGGTGGGGTAGTTGACCGTGTCGTTTTTGATGTAAAGCTCATCAACCCCGAGATGGGCGGCGAGTCTGTCGGCACGCACGAGCGGAGTGTAGCCCACCTGTTCGCCGACTGTGGGATTTCCATCGATGGGCAGAAGTTCGCGGTAGCGCCACATCGTCTGCGGGCGTGACTCGATGACCTTGCGGTTGATGTGCTTGGCAATGAGATCGTAATCGTAGGCCGCTTCGAGTGGGCCAAAGTCAAACTCGCAAATGTGGATCGCTTCCTTTGGGTAAAGGCTCCCGCATTCACGGCACTTCAAGTTCGAAAAGAATGTCTGATGTTCGCTCATGGATTTTAGTTTGCTTATCGAGAGCGGACGAGTGACAGGACATCGGCAGTAAGTCGAAGCCCATCTCATCTTTTCCCAGACTTGCGTTATTCACGCCCGTCCGAGCTGGATTTGGCACCTGGGCCTGGATGCGGGGCGATGAATTCATCACCTGCACTTCAGCGGTTGCCGTGGCTTCACAGGGCCAGTCCCTCTGCCACTCTTGATAAGATACGCTGAGTGATACGTCGCAGGAACTCGATCCGTCAAGGAGAAAAATCCAGTGTCTGGCATTTTGTCGTCGCCCCGGAACTCGTAAGCGTGTTGATTGGCTTGGTAACAAATCCAACCGATCCTGTGGACCTCTCCCTTTTTAAAAATTCGGAATTTTTCCGAGGCGCTCCAGCCTGGGTGGAGGCGCTTTGGTGGGTAGCTCGCTCGTTGTTTTTTGAGAGTTGGTTTCCATTGCCGTCTTCCCTTCGAGTTGCGGTGCTGCGGGCCTTCGGCGCAAAAATCGGCAAAGGCGTCGTGATCCGCTCCCGCGTGAATATCACCTTCCCGTGGCGCTTGGAGGTCGGGAACCATGTCTGGATCGGCGAGGAGGTTCTGATTCTCACGCTCGACCGCGTCTCTATCGCCTCCAATGTGTGCTTGTCCCAACGTGCGTTTCTTTGCACCGGTTCGCACGATTTTAAAAAGCCAACCTTCGACCTCATTACGAAACCGATTGTGATTGAGGAAGGATGTTGGGTTGCAGCAGGGGTATTTATTGGGCCCGGAGTGACGGTGAGGGCGAATACCGTTTGCGCTGCGGGCGCCGTCTTAGTACGCGATGCCGGACCGGATGTGATCGTCTCGGGCAACCCAGTCACCACGCGTCCGCGTCATTAAAGTTGAATCGGCTTGGCCTTCGGCGCTGAAAGGGGGTAGGGTGGATTCATGCAAAAGACTCGACTCTGGCTCATGTTTCCCGCCCGCCTCATCACACGCCCGGTTCTCTGGGAGTTGGCTCAAAACTTCAAAGTAGTTACCAATGTGCGACAAGCCAGCGTGACGGATGAGATCGGTCTGGTGTCCCTCGAAATCGATGGCGACCGGGAGGAAATTAAAAAAGCCATCGCGTGGCTTGAGGAAATGGGGATCAAGGTCGAGCCCGTCGAGATAGGCACCATCGCGAGCTAAGCCGCATGCGCCTGCTCCTCGTTGATGGTCACTACTACCTGTATCGGTCATTTTATGCTATCCGGGGGCTAAAAAATTCCCGTGGCGAGCCCACGAATGCGATCTATGGGTTCATCAAGGCCATCCGTAAGATGCTTGCGGATCTGAAGCCCGACCGGGCCGCTGTAATCTGGGATTGCGGACTGCCCGCCCGCCGCGTGGAGTTGCAGCCCGCTTATAAGCAAAACCGCACCGCGATGCCCGACGATTTGCGTCCGCAGGAAGAATGGCTGCAAAAAAACATCCCTCTTCTTGGAATAGGCAGCGTGGAACTCCAGGATACCGAAGCCGACGATCTTATCGCGACCTACGCTGCCGCCGCGCGCCGTGATGATGCCGATGTGGTGATTGCCACAAACGATAAGGACATTTTGCAAATTGTCGGCCCCCAGCTCCATATCTACTCGACTCTCAAGACGGATATCAAAGAAGGCGGATTCGCATTGCTTGGCCCGGAAGAAGTTCGTGGCAAATGGGGTGTCGATGCGCAGCATATCGCCGATGTCCTTACACTCACTGGCGATGCCTCCGATAATATTCCCGGCGTTCCCGGCATT
>JBILZC010000044.1:0-20219 GCA_044377415.1 Terrimicrobiaceae bacterium
TTGCTGCCCTCACCACCACCAATGCGCCACTCGTTGTAGCCGTTGTTGGCGTGCCGCTAATGAGTCCCGAAGTTGCATTCAAACTCAACCCATCCGGCAATGTCCCGCTTGCCACTGCATAGCTCGTTGGCGAGTTTGTCCCATTAATACTAACGCTTAGCGCACTACCCACTGTCCCGTTGATCGTTGCCGACGTCACCACTGGCGCTGCCGCCGCGACAGTCAGCGCTTGCGTCACACTTGTCGCGGCATTGTAACTTGTATTTCCAGCTTGGCTCACCGTAAGCGTTGTTGTTCCCGCTCCGACCACCGTCACTGTGCCGTTGGCTGACACTGTCGCCACGCTTGTATTTGAACTCACATAGCTAAGCGTCAGATTCGACGTCACGCTCGCATTCAGCGAATAGGCTCCTGCTCCCACCACCTTCGAAATACTAGACGTGACCCCGCTGATCGTCTGACTTCCTTTGGCTATATTAAAAGTGATATTTCCTGTGCCGTTCCCAGACGTGTTTGCTGCCCTCACCACCACCAATGCGCCACTCGTTGTAGCCGTTGTTGGCGTGCCGCTAATGAGTCCCGATGTCGCATTCAAACTCAACCCATCCGGCAATGTCCCGCTTGCCACTGCATAGCTCGTCGCCGAGTTTGTTGCATTAATACTAACGCTCAGCGCGCTACCCACTGTCCCATTGATCGTTGCCGACGTCACCACTGGCGCTGCCACCGCGACGGTCAGCGTCTGGGTCACACTTGTCGCGGCACTGTAGTTTGTATTTCCAGCTTGGCTCACCGTGAGCGTTGTTGTTCCCGCTCCGACCAACGTCACTGTCCCGTTGGCTGCTACTGTGGCTATGCTTGTATTTGAACTCGCATAGCTAAGCGTCAGATTCGATGTGACGCTCGCATTCAGCGAATAGGCTCCTGCTCCCACCACCTTCGAAATACTAGACGTTACCCCGCTGATCGTCTGGCTGCCCTTGGCGATATTGAATGTGATATTTCCTGTGCCGTTCCCAGATGCGTTTGTCGCCCTCACCACCACCAATGTGCCACTCGCTGTAGCCGTTGTTGGCGTTCCGCTAATGAGTCCCGATGTCGCATTCAAACTCAACCCATCCGGCAATGTCCCGCTTGCCACTGCATAGCTCGTTGGTGCGTTGGTCGCATTGATACTTGCACTCACTGCACTGCCCACTGTCCCGTTGATCGTTGCCGACGTCACCTCTGGCGCTGCTGATGCAGCCGTAATATTGATAGTTACGTTCCCGGTACCGTTCCCCGATGCGTTTGTCGCCCTCACCATCACGGTCCCATTGGCCGCTACCGAAGGAGTTCCACTGATGACTCCAGTTGTTACATTCAAACTAAGCCCAGCAGGCCAAGTGCCGGTTGCTAAGGCATAGCTCGTTGGCGAGTTCGTGGCGGTGATACTTGTGATAAGTGCACTGCCTACAATCCCTGAGATAGTCATAGGTAAAACGACAGGTTTAGAATCGGCAGTGCCATTTTTTCCGACATATCGCCCTTGGGACGTATCGTCAATAATACCCACGCCCAATACGGGCAGTTTATTAATGGATCCTTTCCACGCTCCCACCATAAGAAAGTGCTGGGTATAATTAGGGATCGAGCTTTGACTTCCGGCTGTATCCTTGAGGCCCACAATGGATCTCGCATGGCTATGGTAGTGATAACCATAATCACCATGGGTATGCCCACTATAAACATCTAATGCAGTGGAATATCCATCCATTAAGGCAAAGGACGATTCGTATTTTCCATAGAGCGCAATGCCATCATATCCGAATCCTATAATCGGGGGATGTGAGCGACTCGTGCCGTTATCGCTATTTGTGTAATCACGCAGATTGTAGAGATTAATGCCATTCCCGTTAAACCCGTGCCCATCCGCATGGTAGTGGAGGGCCCCCCCCCTACCGACATGCGCCCCAGATGATGTGATCTCCGCTGCAGCCGTCGCATAGAGAAGAGTATTGTTGATAGCCGGATAAATCACCACTCCATCAATGGATACTCCCATCGATGCCGTATCCGCATAGTTCTCGACAGTATAGTTGCCTACAGAGAGTCCTGCATCACTGGCGAGCGATTTAGTAAGGGTATTGTCAGTAAAATTCCCAACCAAACCGTAATTTTTCAGCGGGATGAGAACCGTTTTTACTTCTAGAACAGCTTTGCGCGTTACGGTTCCAGTGGCATAAGTCCCCCCGCCATCCCCATCACCTGGGGGGCGCGCCACATCAATCAAAAAGTTTGGTCGCGGGGTTGCATTATGTGTAGCAACAACCATATAGGGGTGGCGGATCCCTGTATCGTCAGCCGCATTCGTGAAGTAGACATGCGCGACCGTCCGCTCACCCACTCGACTGTTGTAGATATCCTGCGAAGCAAAAAGGTGGCTCAGCGTATTTTCTCGGTAGGCGAGATAGACAGATTTGTCATAACGGAGCGATGCCCCCTCTGCTGCGAGCGTGGTGACGATGTTATCTAAGGCCTTTGATGCGGAGATTGTTGCGTTGGCACTCGACCCTAATTGACTGGAATAATAGGGGTCTAATTTGCTGACTAGGCCATTTAAAAGGAAGCTAGCCGAAAAAGCCCATGGCGCCGGATTTGTGGGGTATGCCGCGAATGCGTTCGTTTGCCAAGCCGTGCTGGCAGGGTTGAAGTCCGTGCCCGCATTTACACCTATATTGATAAGCTTCGTTGCATCAGCTATAAAAAAGCTCGTCGCATTCACCTCACTAGAGGTAAGAGCGATCGTGGTTCCGTTCATCATGATCCACTGTGTTGCCGACCAATTGCTGGAAGCGGAAAAGTTCCCGCTGGCAAGCGCGAGTCTGGTAGTGGCCTTGATTTTTGCGGATGAGGCATTTCCTGTGATCGTAAAGATAAGATACGATGCATCGGACGTCCTATAGTAACTCTTGACGTCGCGCACAACCAAACTTGTTGCCGTGGATGCCGCAATCGTGGCATTTCCGTCAATGGCAGAATGGGAGAAAAGTTCGGGATGGATTGAGTAGTTTCCACTAAGGCCGATAGCGCTCAGACTCTCGACATTCTTATCGAGAAGTTGAAACATGCAACGCATGGCACTCCCGTAGGTAGTCGCTATGCTCGAGGCAGAAGTCACTGAAAGGGTGGCATTGTTACCGCTGGAGTTTATGCTCAAGCAATAACTCTTTGTCGCGGCATCAAGAAGGATGACGTGCTTCAAGTTGCCAATTGATGAGATCGCCGCAGCGTTGCTGGCTGTCCAATTTGTCGAAAACGACGTGGTCAAGATTTGGTCAAATGGCTTGGGCCCATTAACTATTAACGCTCTAGCGCCACTAAGAAAAAATAGAAAAAATATTAACAGCGTTGAACTTAATCGTGATTTCACGAGTTCAACAAAATAGGGAATAACTCAATCAGGCAAGCCCCATCTATAATAGGAGGGCCACAGGAACGATGACGCTCCAGCAGTTTTAAAAACCGGCCGTCTTTAGCGACGGGAGCCCATGAAGAGGCGAAGCACATACCAGAACATGAGCGCCACGGCGGCGAAGAGCTGAATGGCCGCAGCGAGGTCGGCATTCTCCGGGTAGTCGCGCATGATCGATGACGTGGTATAGAGCATTGAACCACCGGCCAAGACGACCATGGCCACAGAGAACCATGTTCCGAGATCAAAGTGAAAGAGGGCCGCGCACAACACCGTCGCGAGTCCAAGAAGACCGCCCCAGATCAGGAAAGTGCGAAGGAACGAAAAATCTTTGCGCGTCACAACGACCACGCCCGTCAAAAGAAAAAATCCGCCGAGCGTCGCTTGAGCCGCACTGGCGATCGTTCCAGGGGCGGATTGATTCGCCACCGCAAGCAGAGGAACAGTAATGATGGCTTGAAGCAGAACGTAAAAAATCAGCCCAACGTATTGAACTGGTCGGGAGAGACTCGGGCGGGAGAGAAACGTCGCCAGCCAGGACAAAATCATAAATCCCCCGAGGACGAGAAGCCAGGAGACGCTGGAAAAGACCCCGACGATCGCTCCCGCGATGCTGCTGTTGAAAAACCAAACCTCCAGACCCACAAATAAGACAATCGCCAGCGCCAAGTGGGAATAAGTGCGAACCAAGAAAGCCCCGCGCGCATCGGCGGAGAGTTCACTCACGGGCATGGAATATGGAGAATTCATAGAAATCAAGAGCGTTCATTTGTTATGATAAACGACCCAAGAAATTTGCAAGTTTCGTATTCAAAAAATCCGTTCTTGCCGAGGCACGTGGCAGGCATTCAAGTTGCGAGCTTCATGAGCCGCCACGACAACCGTCCGCACAATCAAATCCGTCCCGTCACGATCGAAAAAAACATAGCCCCGCATGCCCAGGGTTCGGTTTTGATCTCCTTCGGCCATACCAAAGTCATCTGTGCCGCCACGATTGATGAAGGCGTGCCGCGTTGGATGAAAGAACAGAACGTGGCCGGCGGCTGGATCACGGCGGAATATTCCATGCTCCCGTATTCGACACTCACCCGCAAACAGCGCGACTCCTCGCGCGGGAAGGTGGATGGCCGGGGGACCGAAATCCAACGCTTGATCGGTCGTTCGCTTCGCGCCGTGATTGATTTAAAAAAACTGGGGGCCCGCACGCTTTGGGTTGATTGCGATGTCCTGCAAGCCGATGGCGGAACACGCACGGCGGCGATCACTGGTGCCTGTGTAGCCGTCGAGTTGGCCTGCCGAAGCCTCGTTCAGCTCGGAAAAATCGCCGAGTTGCCAATCAAAAACCGCGTAGCCGCCGTCAGCGTTGGCATCGTGAAGGGCGAGGTGCTCTTGGATCTGGATTACCTCGAGGATAAGGATGCCTGTGTGGATATGAATGTCGTGATGACCGACAAAATGGACTTCGTAGAGTTGCAGGGCAGCGGCGAAGAAAATGTGTTCAGTGCCGCACAACTTGATGAGATGTCCCACGCCGCCCGCGTCGGTATCTCGCAACTCCTAGAAGTCCAAGCATCCGCCCTAGCCTGAACCTAGGCACGTCAGCCACATTCTGCCCGCCTCGAACTCGCAGATTGCACTGCGCGGCGATCTGCGGTTTATTATTTGTCTTCTCTCACAAAACCCATGGCGCAACCTAGCGATAACAACTCTCCCAACTTGGAAACCGCCATGCAGCGGATCTCGGAAATCGTCACATCCATGGAGGATGGCAACCTCCCCCTGGAGAAGCTGATCGATGCTTATCAAGAGGGCGTCGGGTTGGTAAAAAGCTGCCAGGAAAAGCTCGATGCCGCTGAGAAACGCATTCAAATCATCGCCCGCGACGCGCGGGGAAACACGAAGCTGGAGGACTTCGATCCGGAGAGCGAAACTTGAACCTCCCGTCCACGCACACACCAGCTGGACCTCTTCTTCAGTCGATTCAGTCGCCTGCGGACTTGAAAAAACTCGACGCCGGTGCGCTTCCGCAACTCGCTCAAGAGATCCGCAACGAACTCATCGAGGTTCTTTCGAATACCGGCGGCCACCTCGGACCCAATCTTGGCGTGGTCGAATTGACGATCGCGCTGCATCGTGTTTTTGAAACTCCGAAGGACAAGTTTGTCTTCGATGTGAGCCATCAGGGCTACGTTCACAAGCTGCTCACCGGCCGCCTCGATCGCTTTTCCACCATCCGCCAATACGAGGGGCTCAATGGATTTCTGCTCCGCAGCGAAAGCAAGCACGACAGCTATGGAGCCGGGCACGCAGGAACGGCCCTTTCCGCCGCACTAGGCATGGCAGCCGCACGCGATGCCCTCGGCACGGACGAGCATGTGGTCTGCATCGCAGGGGATGCCGCGTTCACTTGCGGCGTGAGTTTAGAAGCTCTTAACAATGTCGCCGCCACCACGAAAAAACTCATCGTTGTCCTCAATGACAACGAATGGTCGATCGCGAAAAATGTGGGCGCTGTGGCGGATTACCTTAACCGCTTGGTCACAAATCCGAGCTATGTCCATTTGCACGAAAATGCCGCCCGCTTTGTGGAATGGATCGGCGGAAAGACGGCTCGCAAACTGGCTCACAAGGCTGAAGCGGGGCTGAAGAGCCTTCTCGCCCCTAGCGTCATTTTCGATGATCTCGGGATTCGTTATTACGGCCCCATCGACGGACATGACCTCCCTCTTCTCATCCAGACATTTGAATTTTTAAAGACGCAGAACGAGCCGGTGATCCTGCATGTGCTTACGAAGAAGGGCAAGGGCTACGCACCGGCCCTCGAGAAGCCTGACAAATTTCACGGCCTCGGAAAATTCCACCTCGATACCGGCGAGACGGTTTCGTCACCGACCCCGACGTACTCGGAGATCCTCGGCTCCAAGCTCGCCGACTTTGCGGATACCAATAACAAAATCGTAGCCATCACCGCTGCCATGCCGACAGGGACCGGGCTCATTCATTTTGCGAAGCGGCACCCGAAACGCTTTCACGATGTCGGCATCGCCGAGGAACATGCCGCCATCTTTGCAGCGGGAATGGCTACGCAGGGAATGAAGCCGTTTCTCGCGATTTACAGCACATTCATGCAGAGGGCCTACGACATGATTATCCATGACATCGCTCTACAAAATCTGAATGTCGCGCTTTGCATGGATCGCGCCGGTCTCTCGGGCGACGACGGCCCGACCCACCATGGCCTCTTCGATATCGCCTACCTGAGGCCCGTACCTAGATTGATCCAGATGCAACCGAAGGACGAGGCGGAATTCGTCGACATGCTCTGGACGATTGCCCACCATGAAGGCCCCGCCGCCATCCGGTATCCGCGTGGAGCGGGCACGGGTGCAAGCACCGACCAAAAACCTCGCCTCCTTGAAATCGGAAAATCCGAAGTCCTCCGCCATGGCACGCAGGCCGCCATTTTCGCCCTCGGCAATATGTGCGAACTCGCCCTGCCCGCCGCTGAAGAACTCGAAAAGCAAGGCATCTCGACAGCCGTGATCAACGCCCGTTGGATCAAACCACTCGACACAACCACGCTCGAATTTTTTGCCGGCGGATGCAATGTCATCTGCACGATGGAAGACCATGTTCTCCACAATGGATTTGGTTCCGCCGTGATTGAACACCTATCGGATCGCGGTCTCACGACGCCGGTAGTCCGGATCGGTTGGCCCGACCAGTTTATCGAGCACGGCACCGTCCCCATCCTTCGCGAAAAGCATGGCCTCACAGTGGAAGCCACCGTCAAAAAAATTCGCGAGGCGCTTACCGGTGTTTCAACACCATCATTAAACGCAGTTTCTGCCGCTTAAGCCGATAGACTCTCTAGGCCGGGCAAAGCGGCAAGGTAGCTCGGATATTCGGGCTGCCAACCCGTGGAACGCAGCTTCGCATTGCTCACCCGTTTGCTTGTCCATCCCCGCTTGCGATTCATATCAGCCGGGCCGGATGGAGGTAGCTCGCGTTGGCAGAAACCCGCGATCCATTCATAAACTTGCGCCTGCGTCGCGGGCGTGCTATCGCACACATTGTAAATCCCCGTAGCATTCACGGGATCGGCAAGATGCAGGAGTGCCGCAGCGGCGTCATCGCGGTGGATTTGGTTGATCCAACGATGTCCTCCCGCTTCCAGCAGCGCATTGCCATCCAAAAACTTCCGCAACAGCACCGAGCGCCCAGGCCCGTAAATTCCCGCCAACCGCGCCACAATTCCTCCGACCGCGAGCGCGATACCCTCTGCCTCCAAAAGGATGCGCCCAGTCTCACGATCCGGGACGGCTGGAGATTCCTCCGTCACCCAACCCCCATCCGCTTGGGAATAAACCGACGTGCTTCCGGTAAAAATAACACGCTCCGGTTGGAAGGCAGCGAGAAGATGGGACAAACCATCGTGATAAACGGCCTTGTAGGCCTCGGGTCCCCCTTTTCCTGAGCTGGCACAATGGATCACCAAACTCGGACGCAACCACTCCGAGGGCGCGGAAAATGGCTGCGAAATATCGACCGCCATCACCGGATACGGCCTCCCAGCAAGTCGCCCGGCGGATTCCTCGGAAGCACAGAGCCCGAGAACCTTCCACCCGGCCTTAAAAAATAAACCGGCTGCGGCGTCCCCTAGGAAACCACAGCCGGCGAAAACAACCTGTTTCAAGTCCAATATTAGGACGGAGGGTTGAAATTAAAGCGGATCTTCATTTTCGCACGCTTCGCATTGTTTTTGGCTTTGCGGCGTGTGCGCTGTACGGGCGTTTCGAAAGCGCGAAGACGACGGACTTCATCCATCAGGCCCTCTGCATCGATTTTACCCTTGAGGCGCTTGAGAGCGCGGTCAATGGGTTCACCTTTTTTTACGATTATTTCCGGCATTATATTCACCTACTTTCTTGAAATTGGGATTCGAAGAGTAGCGGACCGTTACCGAAAGAGTCAAGCAGTGGTTTTTTACTTTAAAAGCAACCACTTCTCAAATGAAGATTTGCATTTCTTATCGCCTCGCTCGCATGATGGCCAATATCGTCCGATGTTGACAAACTTTTCGCGCACGGCACAACAGGGTACCATCTTATCGCATTCATGAAAATCATCGCCATCTCGAATCAAAAAGGCGGAGTCGGAAAAACGACCACCAGCGTGAATCTTGCCGCAGCCCTTGCCGAAAAAAAAGCCCGCGTCCTGCTTGCGGACATCGACCCGCAGGGCAGTGCCACAAGCGTCCTTCTAGGCAAGGAGGAGGGAGCCCCAAGCATCTACTCTGCCCTCATTGGTGAAAGATCTGCCGTCGAACTCGTCCTCCCCACACGCATCAAAAACCTCTCCCTCATCCCCTCTGATCTCGATCTCGCCGGAGCGGAAATCGAGGTGGCCAGGATGGATGATCACATGATGCGGTTGCGAGTCGCCTTCGAGAGCCTCCGCAAACAAAACCTCTTTGATTACCTTCTCATGGACTGCCCCCCCTCGCTTGGCATTTTGATGTCGAACGCGCTCGCGGCGGCAGACGAGATCTTCGTTCCCATCCAATGCGAGTATTACGCTTTGGAGGGCCTCGGCCTTCTCATGGAAGTCACCGAGCGCATCCGGGCCAGCGGAGCAAATCCCTCGCTGTCGATCTCCGGGTTGCTACTCACGATGTTCGATAGCCGCACCAACCTCAATCCCGCCGTCGAAAAAGAAGTCCGCAATCATTTTCAAGAGGTCGTCTATAATACCGTCATCCCTCGGACCGTCCGCTTCGCCGAAGCCCCGAGCCACGGCCGCACGATCCTCGAGCACGATCCCAACGGCATCGGATCCATAGCCTATCGTCGACTGGCGAAGGAATTCCTCGATCGGCAGAAAAAAGGCATCACCTTCATCAACGCACCGGGACAGTAATTTTCTTTGCCCCTTTGCTCTTTCCCCACTACAAAAACTCCTGACTTTGCTTAACCCGTCTCCATTTCAACTGAAACTTTTCTGGGCGGCCATCACGGCGCTGTCGTGCCTAGCTATCGGCGCTGCCGTTTTTCTTGTCGGGTCATTGATCGTGATGGGGATTTCTTTTCTTCAGCCTTTATTGATACCCGTTGCCGTGGCAGCGATTCTCGCCTTTTTGCTCGAGCCCTTGGTGAGCTTTTTCATCCGATTGCGACTGAGTCGCCTGCTGAGCATCTTGATCGTCTACATTGCTGCAACCGGTCTCTTTGTGGGCCTGCTCGTCTACATCCTCCCTCCCGCCTACAGGCAAGGCACCACACTCGTTAAAAACTTTCCCCAGTATTTGCAAAAAACCGAGGCCCTCTCGATCCAGACGATCAATAGCCTCCAACGCTTCGCGGAAATCGAGTTTTTCCGAGAAGACCGCACCATTCAAACGCCAAGCGACCAAGTGTCGCTGATGTTCAGCAACGCCATCAAGGATGCCGGAGCTTGGATTCAACTAAAAATCCCAGATCTGGCCATGGAGTCGGGAAAATTTCTCCAGCGCAGTGTGGGCGGCTTTCTGGGGGTTTTCGGCTTCCTCTTGAGCCTAATCCTAGTTCCGATTTTTCTGTTTTTTTTCCTCAAGGACAGCCCGTCCATTGCAGATAACTGGAGCCGCTACCTACCCCTCCGCGCCTCACCGCTCAAAAGTGAAATCGTCTCGCTTGTGGTCGAGATCAATTCCTACCTCATCAGCTTTTTTCGGGGTCAACTGATCGTCAGCCTCATCGACGGAGTCATGATTGCGGTCGCCCTTCTTGTGATGGGATTGGATTTTGCGATCCTCATCGGCCTCATGGTCGGCGTACTGGGGTTAATTCCCTATCTAGGAATGATGATCTGCTATGTGCCTGCAGTGATCCTTGCCGCAGCGCAGTTCGGAGACTGGACGCACCCGCTCGTGGTCACGGGTATTTTTATCCTCGCCAATAACATCGATGGCATTTTTATTGCCCCAAAAATAGTTGGTGAATCAGTTGGGCTTCAGCCTCTTACCGTTATCCTATCGGTTCTCGCCTGGAGTTTGATTCTGGGCGGACTGCTTGGCGCGCTCCTAGCCGTTCCGCTCACGGCCACCATCAAAGTTCTACTCAAACGTTACTTTTGGGACCGCCCGGCGGAAACGGTTTCAATTCTCCCGCTCACTCCGGAGCGAGAGATTTAAATTGAATAGCGATCGGTTCCGTGTCTTTTTTAAAACGTCAATTATCTTATGAAAAAATCTTCAGTGATCGTGTTGGGTTCCGCGTTGGCCGTTTTCGTCATGGCCGCCTGCGAATCCACTGGCAGTTCGAACTCTAGGGGGTCAAACCGATTTGGGTATCGCGGGTCTTCCAGCACCACCCAATTCGCCACTCCGACCCCCACTCCCGAAGGCTTCACCGATCAACCACTCGTGCCGATCGTTCAACCCACCCCTGTTGCCACTCCCACACCGCCTCCTGCCCCGGCTGCTCCTAGGGACGTGTCCTACGGCACGCCTGTCCCCGGCAAGCCTGGATTCGTGACCAGTCCGCATTCGCCCTACGCCGGCTATGTGGACGTGCGTGGGTTTCCGCCCAACACCGAGGTGAAATGCCCCTACTCGGGCAAGATCTTTCTGGTTCCCTGAACCGTCGCGTCGCCATTCTTGGCCCAGGGCTCATTGGCGGCTCGCTCGCCTTGGCCCTAAGCCGTGTCGGTCAGCCTTGGCAAGTGAACGTTTGGGCCCGCCGCGAACAAGCGGCTCTAGATGCCGTCGCGCTCTTGCCCCTCTGCCATGTCTCCTGCGATTTTGCCTCAGTTCTTGCTGATTGTGACATCGCCGTTCTTTGTATGTCGCCTCAGGCGATTCAACACTGCGGTGAAGATTTAAAAAACCATCTTCCTGCATCGGCCACGATCACCGACGCCGGGAGCGTGAAGGCGAATATTGTCGCAACCTTGGAGGCCACATTCGGCGGTCGCTTCATTGGTGCACACCCGATGGCGGGATCCGATCAAAGCGGCATCCAGGCGGCCCGCGCAGATCTCTTCGAAGGAGCCACCTGCATCCTCACCCCGACCCCCCAATCCGAAGCCAAGGCGCTCGAGAACACAAGGGCCCTCTGGATAGCCACAGGCTGCAAACTTCGGGAAATGAGTCCGCGAAATCACGATCGCGCCGTCGGCCGTATCAGCCACCTACCACATGCGGCGGCCTCCTGCCTCGTCCACGCGGCCTTGGCACAGGATCCCACTTTGGCCGATCTCGCGGGTCCGGGATACCGTGATTCCACGCGGGTCGCCGGCGGCCCGGAAGGGATGTGGACAGAAATCCTCTTCGACAATCGCCTCGAGGTCATGGAGGGAATCCGCGACTTGCAAAACACGCTCGAGACATTGAAGCTCGCCCTCAAGCGAGGAGACACACAGGGAGTTGAGGCCATTTTGGCGGATGCCCGAAAACTACGCTCCAATCACCCGATTACGAAATGATGGCATCCAAGGAAAAAAACACACTCAAATCCCGCAAGGCGGCCCGCATAGAAACCGAGATCACCGTCCCGCCGGACAAGAGCATCTCGCACAGGGCTGTTCTTTTGGCCTCGCTCTCGAATGGCGCCTGTACAATCACCAATTTTTTGGAGGGAGAGGACTGCCAAAGTACCGCCAAAGCGATGCGCCAACTCGGCATTTTCATCGAGTCGCCGGAGCCCGGAACACTCGTGGTGGTGGGCAACTCTGGCCGATTTACGAAAGCCTTCGGTGATATCGATTGTGGAAACTCCGGAACGACCATGCGGCTCATGGCCGGCATCCTGTCCGCACAAGGATTTCGCTCCCGGATGATCGGCGACGACTCGCTCTCGAAGCGCCCGATGCAACGGGTGATCGATCCCCTTCGCGAGATGGGCGCGGAGCTTTCCGCCGAGGGCACCAAGTCGTGTCCACCGCTCTGCATCGAGGGCGACAGGGAGCTTCACGGCATCACCTACCGCCTCCCCGTAGCCAGCGCCCAAGTGAAAAGCGCTGTGCTTCTCGCAGGGCTTTTTGCCAAGGGCGCTACCACCGTGATCGAAAACGTCCGCTCCCGTGACCACACCGAGCGGATGTTCGAGTTTTTCCTCATCAAAACAAAACGTGAGGAAATCTGGGAAAATCCCAACTCGCCAAAAAACCGCCGCCTCTTGGAAGTCCGCACCACCATTGAGGGAGGCCAAATTCCCGAGTCGAGAGACTTCGCGGTTCCAGGCGATATTTCCAGCGCCGCATTCTGGCTCGTCGCCTCGGCGGCCCAACCCGGATCCCGCTTACTGGTAAAGGATGTGGGACTCAACCCCACACGCACTGGTATCATTGACGTCCTCATCCGTATGGGTGCCCGTATACGCGAGGTCATCGAAACCTCGCTTCACGGCGAACCCATAGGGAATATCGACATCAAGGGCACCACTCTTCAAGCGACCACCATTTGTGGGGCCGAGATCCCGAACGTGATCGATGAAATCCCCGTGATCGCCGTTGCAGCCGCGCTGGCGAATGGCACCACAATCATACGTGATGCCGCAGAACTTCGAGTCAAGGAGACCGACCGCATCGCCGCCGTGGCTTCGAATCTTCGCGCAATGGGTGTGACCGTGGAGGAATTCCCAGACGGCATGGCCATCACAGGCGGTTCACCACTCAAGGGCGCTAGCCTCCCTTGCCACGGTGACCACCGCATCGCTATGGCCTTCGCTGTCGCGGGTCTTTTTGCGGAGGGCGAGACCATCATCGAGGATGCCGCTTGCGTGAATACCTCCTACCCCGGCTTCGCCGAAGCACTTCGCCACATCCAAAAAGGTGGCCACATCAAGGGAAGCACACCTGTTCTCAGCGGATTCAAAACACCCACACCATGACCATTATCGCCATCGACGGACCGGCCGCATCAGGAAAAAGTAGCGTCGCCAAGCGACTCGCACGCCGCCTCGGATTTTCCTATGTGAACTCCGGCTCGATGTATCGCGCTGTCACATGGGAATTGCTTCGTCAGGGGATTGATCCCTCGAATCCTGACAACGTGAAAGCCTCCATCGAATCCATGGATCTGGGTTGCGGATTTAATGCCGAGGGCGAATCCTTCATCCGCATCAACGCTCAAATCCCAGATGCTGAGTTGAAAGAAAGTAGCGTCAACAACTCGGTCTCCACTGTCTCCGCGATTCCCGCCGTCCGCCACCTCATTGTCGCACGCCTGCGCGCCCTCGTGAACGAACACGATGTGGTGATGGAGGGTCGCGATATCGGATCCGCTGTTTTTCCCGATGCCCCACACAAGTTTTATCTCGATGCGACCCCCGAGATTCGCCGCCTCCGACGTGCCGCTGAAGGCCAGACGGACAGCATCGACTTGCGGGACAAACAGGATTCCAGCCGCGCCGAGGCCCCACTGCAAATTGCCAAGGGTGCCTGTGTTGTGGACACTTCCCATCTTACCCTCGATGGCGTTGTGGAAAAAATCTTCCAACTTCTGGCCGACGCAGGTCTGACTCCACGATGACAATTGTTTATAATATTTTTTACAACCTAGCAAAGCTGCTCGCCCGGATGATTTTTTCCATGCGGGTGGTGCATCCCGAACGCATGCTGGAGTCCGGCCCACTCATCATCGCCGTCAACCACTCGAGCTTCTTCGATCCACCACTGGCTGGCATCTGCAGTCGACGCGGAGTTTACTATCTTGCCCGCAACACACTGCTTAAATGGCCTTTCTTTGGTCCCCTTTTTCCTGCCATGAATGTCATTCCCGTCGAGCGTGACGGCAATGACATGTCCGCATTACGTGAGGTCATCAAAAAAGTGAAGGAGGGCAATGCCATCGTCCTTTTTCCAGAGGGAACCCGCTCGAAGGATGGCCACTTGCAACCGGCCCGCGCCGGCATCGGTCTGGTGATTGCAAAAACGGGCGCTCCCGTCCTGCCAATGCGAATTTTCGGTGCCTACGATGCCTTCCCAAAAAATGCCACACGCCTCCATTTTTCTGAAATCACCGTCGTGATCGGTGAACCCATTCACTTCACCCCAGAGGAAATTTCCAACCCCTCTCGCGAAACATACCAAAACCTGAGTAATCGGGTGATGCATGCGATCGCCGACCTCCAGATCTCATGATTTCCACCGAACGCGCCTGCGCTCCACTGCCCTACCTCGCCCTCGCCACCCTTTTGCTCTATGTGCTTCTCTCGGCGGCTCCCTATGTGCTTCCCCCCGCCAAGATCTCCGTTAAGGTTATGGCCCCGCAGACCTCACCTGTAGGGAATTGATTGAATCGCCATGCACTCCGTATAAATTCGAAGCATGTTCAAAGAACACGACTTCAATTACGCGATGGAAAATACGCGCGTCGTGGTAAGCCCGCAAAGCGCCATTGAGACATTCGGAGCCACGCGCTTCAGCTTCACCCTGATTACCGAACCGTTGGATGAAGTGAACTGCGTGAGAGTTCGTTCGGGCATGATCGAGGCCGAGCGACCCCGCATTCTTTCCCCTTCGCATTTCAGAAAGTTGCTTTTAGACGGATTCGGTGATGAGGCTCGAGACTATGCCGATTGGCTGGAATCCAACGGTTCCGTTGCCCGCATCCTGCGCTACGGATTCCAATTTAAAAAAACCGATCTTTCCGAAAAAGTGCTGCATGAGTCGATGGTGTCCGCCACCGACCGACTCGAAGATGAGATTCGTGGACTCGCTGACCCCTTCGGCGCTCTCATCGCGGGGGTGGACGACGCCTGGGAGGTTTGTCTGCTGAAATTTTCGATGGAAATGATCCAACGTTCCGCCGGTGGCAACGTCGCCGAGTGGACAAGACGTGGCCTAGTTTGATTTACGTATTTTCATTCTGCCATTGCAAAGGGTAGATTTCAGAAGCCTTTTATGATTTTCAAAGCTTTCACTATTCTTCTGCTCATCGCCGCCGTTTTAGGCGGGAGCGCCTATTTTGTCTACGACCTCTACTACAAAGATAAAAAACTGGATCTCATCGAGCAGACCGCGCCCCCCACGCCGGTTCCCAGCCCAACCCCAGATCCGAGCGTAGCAGCTTGGGATGAGCTTAAGCCTACCGCTGCGAAGGACACAATTGAAGCTCGCGAAAGCGTAAAAGCCTTCATCACGGCCTACCCAGAATCCGTCTGCATCCCAGAGGCCAGCGCCGCACTAGGCCGGATGAATCTCGTCCTCTTCCGCGATACCGCAGCCACACCCGCCAACACCGTTTATGCCGTTAAAAAAGGCGACTCCCTCGCTAAGATCGCCTCATTGACAAAGAGCAACGTCGAGCAGATCTACTGGGTCAATCAACTCTCGAGCATCAACCTCCAAATCGGCCAGCAACTCCTCATCCCCTCGCTCAACGCCTCAGCCGTATTGATCCGCGAAAAATCCACCCTTATCGTCTTCAACCATGGGGAATTTTTTAAGGAGTATCCGATCGTTTCCCTCACCCTCACAGGTGGAGCATCCAAGGGGGACTTCGAGACAAAGGTCGCTGACCGAGTTGCCCGCAAAGGCGAGACCCGGGTGGCTTTCGGAGCCAAAGACTACGCTGAAACCGTGCGGTTCGTTTTACTGAGTCCCGGCAGCGTGTCTATTCATCCTGCCCCAACGCTAGCAGCGGATGGCACGATCCCGCCCAACCCACCAGGCATCGTCCTGAGCCTTGCCGACTTTAACGACATCTTCGCCCTCCTCAAAACAGGCACGCCAGTCACCATCAAATAATCCGCCCATGAGCAAGACCACCTTGGACTTTGAGAAACCCATCATCGAACTCGAACAAAAGCTCCACGAGCTGAAAAAACAGTCCGAAGACCGCCACATCGATCTTTCAGGGGAAATCGCCCTGATGCAAAAAAAGATCGAGGCCACCCGTACCAACATCTACGGCAATCTCAGCGCTTGGCAGCGCGTCCAAATCTCCCGCCACATCGAGCGTCCGTTTTTTCTCGATTACGTTCGCTTGGCTTGCACGGATTTTGTGGAACTCAAGGGCGACCGCCTCTTCGGCGACGATCCCTCAATGCCAGGTGGTCTCGCTACGATCGATGGCATTCGTTGCGTGATCATCGGGCAGCAAAAGGGCCGTGACACCAAAGAAAACCTCTACCGCAACTTTGGAAGCCCACATCCAGAAGGTTACCGCAAGGCCCTTCGTCTCATGCGTCTCGCTGAGAAGTTCGGTTTCCCTTTTGTCGCCCTCATCGACACCCCAGGGGCCTATCCCGGCATCGGCGCAGAAGAACGACACATCGCCGAAGCGATCGCCGTCAATATCCGCGATATGATGGTGCTTCGAACACCCATTGTCTCCATCGTCATCGGTGAAGGTGGGTCCGGCGGCGCACTTGGCATCGGAGTGGCCGACCGCGTGCTCATGCTGGAAAATGCGTACTACTCGGTGATCAGTCCCGAGGGATGCGCGGCCATTCTTTGGAAGCATCGCAAGCACGCCGCCGAAGCCGCTGCAGCACTCAAACTCTCCGCACCCGATCTCATGGCGATGGGGCTCGTGGACGGCGTGATCCCCGAACCCATGGGCGGCGCCCACTGCGATCCCGAAGCCGCCGCGACCAATTTAAAAAATTCCATCACGACGGAATTAAAGGCCCTCATGAAGGTTCCGATCGATCAACTCCTCGCCGCGCGCTATGAAAAATTCCGCGCGATGGGAGTCTTCGAAGAGTGACGCGTCTGGTTTTTTCAAGATGAGAATCATCGACCGCTACGTGGCCTCGGGCGTCCTGCTCACGGCAGTGATCGGCGTCTTGATCCTTAGCCTCGTCTTGGTATTAGGGAATGTTTTTAAGGAACTCCTGAACGTTCTCATCAACAACCCCGATGTCCCCATTGTCACCGTGCTGGCCTTCATGGCCTTGGTATTGCCGTTTTCACTCACCTTCACCATCCCTTGGGGCTTTCTCACCGCCATCCTACTTTTCTTTGGAAGAATGTCCGCGGACAGCGAGCTGATCGCCTTGAAATCGAATGGCGTGAGTATTCCCAGGATCTGCATGCCTGTCTTTGTGATCGCGACCGCCCTCTCCATGGTGTGCTTTTGGATCAATGCGGATGTGGCTCCGCGGGCCGAGCAGGCCATGACACGCGCTGTTGTGGATATCGCAACCAATAATCCCATATCCCTCTTTCGCGCGGACGAGGTCGTGGATCAATTTCCCGACCGACGGGTTTATGTGGGCGGCAAAGATGGCAACCATCTCAAAAATATCCTCGTTTTTGAAATGAACGATGACCTATACCCCACAAAAATGGTCTTTGCCCGCGAAGGCATTCTCACGCCGGATATCGAAAATTCCCGGCTTTTACTGCGGCTTTTCGATGCCCGCTTCGAGCAACGGGATTCCGCAAATCCACACGATCTCTCGAAAATCCAACAGGGCATCGTCATGAAGGAAGGCGTTTTCCCACTCCAGCTGGACAAGTTTTTGAAAAATGCGCAGTCCAAGAACCGACGCCTCAGTTCCTACACTCTCCCAGAACTCTTTGATATGCTGTCGAAAACCGAAGGGAAAAAACGGCTCGAAACACTCGTGGAATTCAATAAACGCTTTTCGATTGCCCTCTCATGCATCGCCTTTGCTCTCATCGCCATTCCGCTCGGTGTTACGACACACCGCAAGGAAACATCCATCGGCTTCGGCCTCAGCATTGTCGTCGCATTCAGCTATTTTTTCTTTTTCATTATGGCCGACACATTCCGGGGAAATGCCGCCGCCTTCCCCCAGTTTCTCATTTGGATCCCAAACCTCCTCTTCTTCACGCTTGGGAGCTGGTTGTTCGTTCGCCTTGCTAAACGCTGATATGGCTCAACACATTCGCATTCTTCCGAGGCTGGCCTTTATTTTAGTTGCACTCCTTCTCATGGCATCCGGAGCTTTTCTAGCCTCCATCCAATCCTGGCGCGCAGAAAAAATGAGCGATCTCATCGAGAGATCCCAATTGGCCGCCCTGCCTTCCGGCCCTGTGGAATACATCCGGCGCGGCGATGGCCCGACCGTCCTGGTTTTTCACGATACCGGAGGCGGCTACGATGAAGGCTCCCATTTCGGAGGTTTTCTCGAGATGGAGGGATTCGAGGTCCTTGCACTCTCCCGCCCCGGATACTTGCGCACTCCCCTCTCGATGGGCGATACACCGAGGAAACAAGCGGAGATCGCCGCCGCCCTTCTCGACAGCCTCTCGATCCCTGTTGTTGCCGTTATCGGCGAGGGATTCGGAGCCGCTGTAGCCAGCGAATTCACCCACCTTTTTCCTCAACGCACCACCGCCCTCGTCCTAGTCTCCGCTGTCACAGCCCCACTGGAAAAACCTCCCACCGCTTCACCCACCGACTTCGCCACCAAGCGCTTTTCCCAACGTCCCCTTGCGGACTCGCTCGCACTCGCATTCGACTTCACCACCATTGGCACTTCCGAAGAGAAGACCGCTTGGGTGGCATCGATTCTGGATGACCCCTCCCAGTCAGAGTATTTCGAAAGTTTGCTCGATACCATCATACCCACAAGCCCCCGATCCAAGGGTCTCGATAACGACCTTCTCCAAATGCCCACCATCTCCCTTGACCACCTGAAGCAAATCCAGACGCCCACCCTTATCGTCCATGGTCAAAAAGATAAACTCGTTCCTTTCGCGCAGGCTGAAGCCGCCGCATCGCTCATGAACCACGCCCTCTTCCTCCCCTTACCCGATGCGGGACACATCATCTTCTTGGGCAATGCCGCGCGGGGCGCACAGGCTCGGATCACCGAATTTTTGCAAAACCACATCTCCTCTCACTCGCCCACGCCGAGATAACCCATGTTAAACAAGACGCATCTCACCCAACTCCCGGGGGGACTCCGGGTCGCCACCTGCGAAATGCCGTATGCGCAGACCGCCGCAATGGGGATCTGGGCCTCTGTAGGCGGTCGCCATGAACCCGCAAAGCTCACAGGAATTTCTCACTTCATCGAGCACATGCTTTTCAAAGGAACGCCCAAACGTTCCGCCCGCCGCATCATGCAGGATATCGAGGGCGTCGGTGGCGACATGAATGCCTTTACGTCCGAGGAACGTACCTGCTACTACGCCACGACCGCATCGGAGTATTTTCCCCGCGTCTGCGATGTCCTCTGCGATATTTACATGAACCCCCTGTTTTCGAAACGGGAGATCGACCGCGAGCGAGGCGTCATCGCCGAGGAGATTCTCATGTATCAGGATGAGCCGTCCTCTTATGTCCACGAGCTCATGGAGCAAACCCACTGGGAAAACCATCCCCTCGGACGCTCGATTGCCGGCACTCTCGCAAGCATTGAATCCATGACCGCCGAGGATTTTCGCAGCTACCGCAAATCCCACTACAACGCTCCCAGTACCGTCGTCACGGCCGCGGGCAATATCCGCCATGATGACGTTGTCGAAAAAGTCTCCGCCGCCCTCAAGGGCCTCCCTCACGGAAAAGCTCCGAGTGCGAAACCCTTTCCGCCACCACGTAAATCTCCAAGAATCGTCACCGCTGCTCGCGATATCCAACAGACCCAGCTTTCCCTAGCGCTCCCAGCCATCAGCCACCGCGACGAGCGACGCTACGCCGCCCATCTCCTTCACGTCATTCTCGGAGCGAACGCCAGTTCGCGCCTGTTTCAGGAAATCCGCGAAAAGCGCGGACTCTGCTACTCGGTGAGCACACACCAAACGACGCTCAATGATGGCGGTTACTTGGGGATTTCGGCCGGCCTAGACCGCCGCAACCTTGAAA